>PMJC01000160.1:0-1267 GCA_003157235.1 Methanosarcina sp. | reverse complement strand
TGCTAAATTTGATGATATTGATGATTCAATTGTAACAAAAATGAGGAAAATCTCGTGTTACATATTATACAATTTTATATATTTACATGTTTTGTCAAATCAACTTGAGCCCCAAAAAGGACTGATTTTCATTAGGAATGAGTGATCACTGTCAAAATTAGATTAGAACACAGTATAATTAGAAACTGGATAATTAAAAAATGATCGGAATTTAACTTTGCTTAGTATCTCAATCTTTAAATTATTGATCATCTAAACAATTTAGGTATCTATTTATTTTGCTTAGAAGCTTGCAAAGTACTATGTATGTTCTATAATTCATTTATTTAATTATCTTGACACTAGTATTGTCATATTTATAGTGAAGATTATGACAATTGAAAAGTCAATTTGTGAAGTATATATGCACCCAAAGGATCGGTTCTGGGGGATAATTCTGCTGTAAACAATAAACTTGGGCTAGAATTTCACGTAAAAAAATTCAGAACTCAAAATCTTTAGTCATTCTGAAAAAATCCAAATATTTGAGAAGATATCCCACTCTTCGAAAAAAGACCGTAGAAATAGCATGAAACTAATGTTCGTAGCAAAAAAAGAAAGACAATCCGATTTTTTTGGGAAATCAGTCTCTCAGATCGAAATGTTCCCATGCATCTTTGATATGCATGGAGTGAATTCCAAGCTTTTTGGCAGGTAGTATCTCATTTTCATAAGAATCCCCTATAGACATCACACATTTGGGCTCGAGTTCAAGTCCCATCTTCTTGAGTGCGGTCATAAAAAGCCTGCGGTCAGGTTTTTGGTATCCTACATCAGACGAAAAGATTACGAAGTCAAAGTAATCGTAAAGCCCGAAAAATCGTAGTTCCAGCTCGGAAAAAATCCTCTGGCCATTGGAGATTATGCATTTAGGGACGTTTATATAATGCTCTATTAATTTTATGCTCTGAGGAAAGGGATGAAGTTTCCGGATGGAAGCTGCCCTAAAGACCCTCGAGGTCTCAACTCCTAATTTATTCTCATCAATCTTCCAGACCGAATTTTCCCTGCATATCTCGGCAAAAATTTCTTCTACCTTTACTTCAGGATAAATTTCCTCAGAATGCTCCATTCTATTCCGGACTTTAAACATGTAAGTGTCCCATAATTTATTTGGCTCTATTTTTATTCCTTGGTAGGCAAGCCATCGACTTACAAAATTGTAAGTTTCAAAAGAGTGTTCATCAGTGTGAATATCTATAAGGGTCTGATAGCAGTAAAAAATAAC
>PMJC01000466.1 GCA_003157235.1 Methanosarcina sp. | reverse complement strand
GTTTTTTCTTTTGTATTTAATTTGCGGGTGGGGAATGAAAATTTAAAAGGCGGATACTCATTATATGATGAACAACTAAAAACATCTAATTATATTAAAGCTCATACTTCTGAAACGGACAAAATATTTGTTTTAGGTTACGAACCCTCTATTTATTATTTATCCGGTAGAGAACCACCTGTTAATATATTTATATTTAATCAATATTATTATAATGAAACGGTGGAAAATGAAATTATTAATAAATTAAAAAATGATAGTATCTACATTATAATTCCACCTGGTGGAAAAACGGATGATGCTGGAAAAAATATAGAAAGATTTGTAAAAAACAATTATCAATTAAAAGAATCAATTGGAGGATATAATATTTATTCTAGAGTAACTTGATTGGGATTTTCTGAAGATTGTAAGTAAGATCTTACGGCTTCTTACGTTATTTTATACTAATAAATATTATAATTCTCGGAAAAGACTCAAATAGTAAAGCCTATATATAGTTTTTTCAAATGTTATAAAGTGGGCTGACAATATTTCCTCCTCATCTGGAACTAACAGACACTACTTAATCATGTCAGCCTGTAAAAACGGACAATTTAGGAAAAGTCACTTGATACGATTTTGTCTATTCTCCATTTTGTATATTTTTGAAATTCAACTTTAACGGTAACTACTTCTTTCTGTATCATTTCTCAACCTTCTCTTTCAGTCAGGAGCGCATGAAGCTCAAGACTTTCAAAATGATTAAATTTAAAAGAGGAGTTTGTTCCGATTCCACCTGCTAAAATAATATTTTTTATGTTAATCCTTCCTTTTGATGGCAACCAAAAGTAAATTACTGCCAAATGTAAAATTGACAAATGGAATAAATTGAGCTTCAATCCTGAATATTAAATAAAAAAGCTGGTTTAAAATTGGATCGATTTCTATTTCGGTGAATGTTTGAGTTTTAAAATCTGTGTTATTTAACTTTTTATAAAATGTAGATCTTGAAACGATTCTTGAAAATGCAATAAATGGGAATAAAAAAGTCATAAAATAGCTTAACTTTAGGACTTTGAAACCAGATGACTCAACTTTTTCCTTTAACTCTTTAGAAGAGTATCTTCTTCTATGTTTTGCAAATTCATCGGTAATAGACCAGAGCTTTTTACATGCTGGAACGGTTATAAATAAAAAGCCTCCAGGTTTGAGACATTTATACATATTTTTGAGTACAAGTTTATCCTCGTCAATGTGTTCCAGTACGTCAAATGCACATATACTATCAAATTCCTCTAAAAATATGGGATCATAAAGGTTGAATTGATTATATGCCTTTCCTGCACTTTTTTTTGACTGTATTTCAGCCCTTCTAAATATAAATATCCGCATTCAACTTGATATTCAAATTTCCTTAAATATTTTGAAACAAATCCTGTACCACATCCAACTTCAATAACTCGCGATTGAAGGGGTAAGTAATGTTGAACAATCTTCCCGATGATAATGTTTCTAACTCGAAATCAGAAATTATTTTCCTCATTTTGGTAAAATCCTCAAAAGAGCTTCTTGGAAAATGTTGTTCTTGATATTCTTCATTCAAAAAACTTAAGATTCCGTTCTCTATAAGAAAAGCCTTGCCACCGTTTTGACAAATGTATCCCTTTTCTTTTTTTTCCAATATACTCAAACAGTAAATACATTTTAGCATATTTTTCCCTTCATTAACAATAGAACGGTTCATTCATACCATTCAACGGCTTTTTCTCGTATCTCCTCAAAAGGTAATATAACTTAGCTTAACAGACGTAGGAAAACATAACATCTAGCCTATTAATAGATCTGATTCTAAGTGCTAAATTGAGTTTTTAAAAAAAAGGTATTTTACAAATTGAGAATATGAGTTTAGAAGCAATTCTTCAAGGGTAATTTTTAATATATATCTATATATTGGAAATATAAATTATCACTTATCATTATTTCCATGTCCATTGATGGCCAAGATGTCTATTTCTGCATAGCTATATTGTTATAAAAGGTAGCTATTTTGAGACTTTATCAAAATTAAGCCTATGTGTTCGATGCTGTTTTCATGCTGCTGACTCTAACCCTATGAGCCCAAAATAGCTACATTTTACCATATAACATTGCTATATGGATTATTTATCAATTTTAGAAACGTTGAAAAAAGGAAGATTTTTGTTAAGCAAAATAGTTTATAATTAGAGACATTTACGCTGAGACTTTGCCTTCCTTCATAAAGAATAACTAAGAAAGATAAGATAAGACAAAAAGAGATGAACCCATGGTAGAAACAGCAGTTTGGAAACCTTCGGAATACGAATGTAAGTGCTCGCATTGCGGGGCAACTAACTCTAGTAATGCACCTAAGAAAAATTATGTGTGTATTGAATGCAATAAAGAATTCTTAGCTACAGTAGCCCATACAGAAGAATGATTTGTATAGTAATGATGATGGTACAGAATGGCTTACAAGCCATTCAGCATTTTTAGGTCTCAACTCGTCGTTTTAGTCTATTCTTCTCACTGCTTAGAGCCTATACGAAAAGTGTTGTTACCTACTGTATCTTTAAATTGGCAATAAGCACGACAGGAACAGATATTTGATGTTATAGACAGATTGTAAAGATCTAAAACTGACTTTTAATTAAGAAGCTTTATAAAAAGGATTGGTTTTGCAAAAAAGTTGTATAGCATAAAAATTTGCTTAATTTATTGAACAAATATTATCGAAATAGAAGTTTTGATTAGGCTACTTTTGAAAATAATCGATTGTGCATTATCTCCACAACACAGCGTACAAAAAATTTGAGTTACCTATTACCCGCCATAATGTGTCAGGTATTTGATTTTAGGTTTCAAGTGTGTACATTGATGTGGAATCAAGTGATATCCTTAAGGTCAACATGTAATGAATTTCTAAGAAGTTTACGACCTGAACTTAAAATATCACTGCACATTATCCAATTTAGAAATAATTTGAATTTTAAGACGCCTCTAAGTGGAATCGTAAGTCTGTCAAGTTAATACTTTCACCCAACTTCCTCAAACCTTATTATATTTTTTAATCTAATCTTACTGTGATGCTCGCGTCAATCCCACAACAAACAACACCTACAGGCGTATACCTTCAATGTAGACATGGACAGTTTCTTTGCCTCTGTGGAAGTAGAGAAAGGCCATAGCTTAAAGGACTGCCTGTTGTTGTAGGATCAGATCCTAAAGGAGGATCAGGTTGGGGAGTGGTGAGCACCTGTTTTTATGAAGAAATAAAATACGGATACATTCGGCAATGCCAATTTCACAGGCTTATAAGCTCTGTCAAGATGCTGCCTTTTTACCTGTGAACATGAAATGCACAGGTTTATAGTATAATCTGCTCTCAGACACTTTCACAATGTTCGATGCATAAAGAACGTTTTGGACTTTTATTTTCGACATAGGCTCAAAAACACTTAATAGTCTATTAATATGTTTGTTATTCGTACTTACCAATATCAAGTGGTTTCTCTGTCATATTTTTAGATATCCGTGCCATAGACTCGTTATATCCGTCTTCTATCTGTTTTCGGAACTCTGTCATTTTTTTCTCTTAAAAGCTCATCAACAAAAGAACTTACGTTACGCTCATACTCAACTCTGTTCGCTCTTTCAATTTCTAACTGTTCGCGCAAGTCTTGTAATTCTTTTCTTTCAATTGTATGCCGGATTGTTTCTGTAACAAGCACCTGATTTTCTTCTTTGATTTTTTCTGCGATCGTTTTTCTGAGAACGTCCTTGCTTATTCAAACATATGTCTTTGAAATATACTACACTTTTCCCTCCTGTACTTTCATTGAAAGCTTCTAACTTCTATTTCAGAAAGTTTTAGTTGAGGTAATAAATCTTATTTGACAGAATCATACATTTGATACTGTATAAATGGACTTTGTGCTTATATTTCCGTCGGACAGTTAAAATTTTCATCGTGTGTTTTTTGATTTTTGACTTTTCTATTTTTCGAAAGATCTGTGCGGATGCAATACGTTTTTTTTGTACGAAAATTCAGTCTGATTTAATGGAATCTATCAAACTTGGGTAATAATTGCAAATTTTTGAGCAAATATCCACAAACGATAGCAAGAAAACTGTTATTTTCGTGAGAACTTCTGTGAATGTCGGTTAGATCTGATTTTTGTTACATGTTGAATATAATGATTCCAAAGACAATTAATCCAACACCTATAATTTGTTCTTTGTTGGCAGTTTCCTTAAGCATAAAATGTGAAAAAATCATTACTATAAAAAAATTCAAGGATGTTAATGAGTAAAAAACTTTAAGCGAAATCTCTCGAAGGGCATATACCGAAAATATTGTAACCACGAAAAACAACCCATAAGCAATTGCTACATATGGATTCAAGTAAACAGCTATTAATTTGTTCTTTCTTTCTCCCTCTTTTGCTCCTATTTTTAACAACATTTGGCTAATTCCTGTCAAAAAAACCGAACCAAATACAAAAAGCCATGAAACAATCATATAGAATCTCCTGAATAATGTGCCAGTATCTTAATTCCACTGGATATTAAGATCAAACCGAAGAGGTTATTGAGACTGATACCTTCTTGAAAAAAAAAGTATGATAAAATAAGTACAACAAAATTTACAAGACTCATGAACGGATAAGCGAATGAAAGCGGATAGTGTATCAGTGTCTGTTGCCAGAAAAGCGCCTGTAAAAAAAGACATACAATTGAGAGAAGATAGAATACATTAATTATGGTCTCTAGTGGATTGAAACCTTCAGTTGTTAAAGCTGCATATTTCCCAAAGATACCACCTGCTGATTGAAGCAAAATACAGAGAACAATAAATATAAAATTCAAATTTGATTTCATAGATACATCTCACCAATTGCATATTGTTGACCATAAGAGGTTTCAGCTAATATGCGTCTAAGATATTCCCCTATCACGGCAACTGACATTAAAGTTATACCATTAAGAAAAGTGATAGATACCATAAGAGAGTTCCAACCCATTACACCATAATCAGGGTTTAAAGCTTTTCTGACAACAATAGAAGTTCCAACGATAATACTTACAATACTAATTATAATTCCTATAATTCCTACTAATTGAAGCGGTAAAGAAGAGTAATTAATAATCAGATTTAATGAATATTTAAAGTACTTTATAATTCCATAATTGGATTTGCCAACCTTACGTTCATTGTGATTAATCAGGACATTTGTAATTTTATCTGTTGGTGCAGATGCAGTCGTTAAAGCAAATAGGAATGGAAAAGAATTCTTAATTGTACACATATTTTTAATTACTCTCAAATCATAAATTGCAAAGCTTGAGAGATATATGTTCTTTGGTATTTTTAGTATAACGTGTATCAAATACTGGAATCCATTGCTTAAAAAGTTTTCAAATATGCTATGTTTTTTTTCAATGTATTTCCCATATACAACCATGTAGTCTTCATTTATTTTATTAATTAATTTTATTATTTCTTCAGGAGGATGCTGAAGATCGTCATCTAGTGTTATGACATATTTTCCTTTAGAATGATGAAACCCACAGATAATAGCATTATGCTGCCCAAAATTTCGTATTAGGTGTATTACTTTGATGTTTTTGTTACACTTATTTAATTTCTGCATTATTCCCCAGCTGCTATCTCTACTGCAGTCATCAATAAGTATAATTTCATATGTTTTATTTAAGTTATTAAATACATTTTTAATTATTGATGTCAATTCATCTAAAGTTTTTTCACTATTGTAAACTGGTACAACGATTGAATAGTTAATAACTTCAGAGCTCATTTTAACCTTCTCGACGATTTTATTTCTTTATAGTTAGCACAAATAAAGTTTAGTTACTTCTATGAAATACAGAAAAGACTTCAATAACGTTGAAACCTATTTTAGTATATAATTTAACTGCAGGATAATTATTTATCTGTGTTTTTACAGTTATCTCATTGCATCTACTATTCTTAATTAAAGATAATATCAAAAATTTTCCAATTCCTGCTTTTCGAAAATTTTCACTAACCCAAATCAGGTCTATGTCAATATTTCTACCGTCTTTATTCCCAAATATGAATCCTATTATTTCCTTTTCATAAGTAACTATATAGTTTTCATTAGTTCTCCCTTTCACGTTTTTTAGAATCCATCCTTTATAAAAATAATCACATAAAAGATTGTCTAAATACGGACTTTTATAAAAATGAGTTGAATCAAAAAAACGTTGTGTTTTATTTAGCAAGTCTACAAAATTACATTCGTATTTTTGATTAATCCTTTCAATGAGAAATTCATTCTTTATTCCATTCATAATTTCTAGGGGCTTATTAACTTCGGTTTTAAGTTTGATATCAACACTAATTAATTGAAATCCAGTAGATTCAAGGGCATGAATTGTAGGAAGGTCTGATAATTCATGTTTACAAATAATATATGGATATTTATTTAACGAATTCAGTTCATTAGTAATTATTATGTTCTTTTTGAAGTATTCGTCGTTTTGCTGCTCATCAGAGAGAATTTCTAACAAATACACATCTTTTTTAAAATATGCAGTATTAAACTCATTTTTTCTAATTTTAATCAAAAACATCCTCACTCCTTTTGATTTCAGTCAATATCCCGCAGCATGCCGCGGAGTGAGCCAGTACAATTTATTCAAAATTAAATCATGGGCTTGACTACAATAATAAGCTCATACAAATCTAGAATGATGCTATATTATTGCGTATCTTTAGGAATGATTCAAATATAATATCAAGGGGTTTTGTTGCCAAGAATGATTATTTGGGGAAATGGAACTATAGATTAATTCCCAAACTGAAAATTTGGGTGATGGCCGTGAGTTATTGAAAAACGTATGCATAAGAATCTCTCTACATTTTTCTCAAATATGGGGGCTGTACTCGCTTTTCGAAATTGATCAATAACTCACGGACGCGACCAAAATTTGAAGTTATATTTTTATCATTCCTTAGTATTTGTAACGAAATAACTTAGACAAGGTATACTTTAGCTGACGTCAAATTGGTCATCTTGATCATAAAAGTTATTAAATCATTCACAAGTATTGACTAGTTATTTCGGGTATTTCTAAGAGCATGGATAATACACTTGTTATATATTTTACTTCATAATTTTTTAATTCTGCATAGAGGGGCAATCGTAACAACCGTTTACTTAAATTTTCAGTTACTAATAAGTCGCCTTCTTTATTTTTGAGAGATATACCCATAGGAGATGAATGAAGAGGAATATAATGAAAAACGGCAAGTATCCCTTTATTTTTTAATTCTTTCATTACACTATTTCTCTTGTTCTCGTCCTCAAGGACAATATAAAATAAATGAGCATTATGTTCTGAATAATCTGGTATGATTGGTAAACGTATTTTTCCTGTTTCCTCAAAAGGTTTTAATACCTCATAATAAGTATTCCAAACCTTCATTCTCTTTTCCTGTATTTCATCCATTTTTCCAAGCTGAGCATAAAGGAATGCTGCCAGTACATCACTTGGAAGATAACTCGACCCGATGTCAACCCACGTATATTTGTCCACTTCTCCCCGGATATACTTGCTTCTATCAGTTCCTTTTTCTCTAATAATCTCTAATCGCTCAGTTATCGCTTCATCATCGGTATTAATTAAAAGAGCTCCCCCTTCACCACAAACGTAATTTTTCGTTTCATGGAAACTGTAGCATCCAAAATCCCCAATTGTTCCCAGATACTTATCTTTATATTTTGCATTGACACCCTGAGCCGCATCTTCTACTACTTTGAGGTCATTTTCTTCTGCGATTTCCATGATATGTTTCATATCACAGGAAACCCCTGCATAGTGAACAGGATATATGGCTTTCGTTCGGGGCGTGAGTTTCCTTCTTATATCTTCAGGATCGATGTTTAAGGTTTCCTCCTGAATGTCTGCAAAGACAGGTTTCGCTCCTGCAATCAAGATCGCATTCACAGTTGAAGAGAAGGTATACGATGGAACGATCACTTCATCTTTGTGTTTCAGGTTAAGAGCATAACTTGCAAGTTCAAGGGCACTTGTACCTGAAGTCGTGAGTAAGGATTTTTTTGCTCCAAACTTCGTCTCCATAAATTTTTGGACTTTACGGGTATATTTCCCATCTCCGCTGATGTGTGAATCACTTTCACCGTTTTGTACTGAATTAAACAAATCTTCTATATACTTTAGTTCATTTCCAGTGAAATAAGGCCTGTTAAATGGAATCTGCATGGTATACCTTCATTTTCATATCTCTATAGGAGAGAAAAACATCTCAATTTTCTACATCTCGGACTATTTAATTATATACAAATAGTGATGTGGATAATAATATATAAAGTTACTTTATAACGACACTTTTTCCACTAAAATTAAATCCTTTTTTATTTATTATTCGATTTTTATATTACTGTTTGTTTTACCGGTAGTGCCTCATTAGTTGGTTAATATTACATCCCAAATTTGACAAATTCCGCTAATTAATACAGTACTATAATACTAGAAAACGTATTGTGGCAACACAATATCTTTAGAAAAAACAAAAAACGTCAAAGTCAAGGAACACAAGGTAGAACTTAAAATTGTATGAAGAAAACAGGAGATTGGAGCCGATTTTCACAGTACAAAATGTATGCTTCTGTCAAATTCGGGTTACATCTTAGAATACACTTTGTTCACCTGCACCTGTATTATAAGCGTACTTATGTACGGGTATACAACTCAAAAAATGAAATCAGATGTGAGTATGTGAATTGTTTAGAAAAAATCTCAACTTGTTATTGATCAATTCCGAAAAAGCGAGTACATCTCCTGTATTTGAGGGAAATGTAGAGAGATTCTTGCGCTTACGGTTTTTCAATAACTCACACCCACGACCATTTAGTACTTAGCATAAATTATATCATTTTTAGGAGTTTATGATGAAAATTTAACTATAGAATGCTAATGTTCTATCCTTCTATCCATTAAATTTCTGGGCATTCTACGGATCATTTCGAGAGATCAAAGTATCCATGCTGGCAAGATCTTTCATTAAGT
Organism: Methanosarcina sp.; assembly: GCA_003157235.1. Classification (GTDB taxonomy): domain Archaea; phylum Halobacteriota; class Methanosarcinia; order Methanosarcinales; family Methanosarcinaceae; genus Methanosarcina. The sequence goes on along the minus strand of PMJC01000466.1, from coordinate 2,949 downwards.
TTAGTGATAGTCCAAACAAGAGCATCTATTCTATCCGGTAACTTCTCACTCATGGAACTCATTCACACATCTGGTCTTCAAGCTGTGAGAATGTACTGAAATTATGAACCTTGCCTTGCTCGTAAAGAGGCTAGTAGGTTCTTCCCAGGTAGCTTTCCTCCTGGAGGCATGGACCAACCTTAGAGTAATTTCTGCATTGACTGCCTTGATACACCTTTCTACAAGATCGCCATCATTGTTGCTTTCCCCTACGACCATGTTTGCTCCGTGGCGGTCATAAGTAGTTATGACAACTTCAGCCATTTATTTGGGGTATCATGAACTGTATAATCTCCTAGAACGTAAATCTGCCGTTAGCACTTTTCCCTGTGACTATCATACTATATAGTCTATAATTCTTAAGATCTGGCTTCAAAGTAATAAATGTGTTCTTAATTTTTGGTGTTCAATTAATATTCAGTTAATAATTATATAATATAACTAATAGTATATTTGATAGGAAAAATAGGTCCAAAACAAAAATTTACTTTTTTCATTTTCATGTACGTTAATAGTAACATCCTTTCTAGTTTTTCCAGTGCCTCAGGAAAACGAAAACCTTTAAATTAATCAGACATCTATAAGACTTCATCCTTCTGCAATATATCAACTATGCGCCTCTGGTATTCTTATAAGTGCCTGAATTTTTTTTGAATATCATAATGAATGGATTTTATAGAGTAGTCTCAAATTATTGATCGAACTTGAAAGTATATGCCTAATTTTTGGTGAAGATATAACTGTCAATAAGCTTGTTTATGTCGAAAAACCTGTGGTTAGGATCCCTAATAAAAAGATAACTAGAGACACAACCTACTACCGCAGAGTTGTGAATATATTCTAGCGGCGATGGTTTTTATCTACCTGACTTGAATAATCGAAAGTTATTTATGTTAAAAACCCAAAAGTGCATCGAAAAATAAATCAATCGGATGATATATAGTCATTAGATGGAGAATAATGCTGCATTATCTTCAGAGTTGAATCTAGATGAAATTTAACCTAACTTTGTTTTCAATATTGGCATTAGGTACACTCACGATGTCAAATGCTTCTGCTTCTTGCTGGATTGATGGAAATAATAACTTATGGATTTCAAAAACGATTTCATCTGGAAGTTCCATAATCTTTAATCTCACTAAAGCAGCGGGTTTTTCTCCAAATTGTAACGCTGTATTTCCCACTTTTGTTGAAGATTTTAAGTCGGTCTCACCGATACAATATGACGGCATAGTCACACAAAAGGCAGGGTTGTTGACAGGAGCTGCGGACGTACCTCTGATATTGTATAATAATAAAATTTATGCGACAGGTGGCTATGGATCATCATCTTCTGTAATTCTCAACAATGAACAAATTTATGATTTGGCTAATAATTCTTGGACGCAGGGTGCGACAATGCCTATCGTTTCATGGGGTGTAACAACAGTACATTATGCAGATAGAATTTATTGTTATGGTGGCAGTAACGATAGATTTGGGCTAGATTCCATTCCTCATCTCCAGATTTATAACATTACAACAAACTCTTGGACCTTAGACCCCGTTCAAATGCCTACTTCTATTTCTCATCAGGGTTTGATGTCGGTTACAGATGGCATGAATACCTATCTCTTACTAGGCAACTATTTTTATAAACACATAATAGATACCGACACTTAAACACAACTGACAAATTGTCCGGTTAACATTTCGTGGGGTGGTTTAGTATAATTACCCAGCTACTAATAAAATATATTTATTTGGAGGAACCCCACATCTCTCAGGAAAAATGGGAAGTAACGGAGTATATGCTTATGACATATCCTCTAATTCGTGGTCTAATCCTCTCGCTGCGGTTCCATATTCAGTATATTGGCATACACGTGAGAATACATTATATGGAGATAAAATTATTATGGGTTACGGTCAGGGACCTTCAAGTATCTTTCATTCAGAAATTTATTATTATAATATAACAACTAATTCATGGTCACAGAGATTTGCTTTAGGTTTACATCCTAGGGATGGGGTGGGAACTGCTATTTCAGGTAGTAGTTTATATGTTATAGGAGGGAGGGACCCAACTTTGGGTACTCATGGAATTACATATAATGAAAAAATCGATCTGAAACAGTTAACAGCAAATTCCCATATTATTCCGGATCCAAGTAAATGGAACTATAAACAAAATACAGGTCAAATGGATATCAAAAATGGTATCCTGACCATTACGGGAAATCCTACTAACTACAATTATGGTGAAGAGTGGATAATGGCTAAACGGGGGTGTATTGAAAATAACACTTTGACAATGAGAGCTAAGGTGGGGTAAACCCCCATTCACCGAGTTGCCAGATATGCAAAATTGGGTTAAGTATCGATTCACTGGCAATTCATTCAAATGATCTTATATCTATTGCTGGTTCCCATGATCTAGAATCAGGAGGATCTACTTATGATCTCCATAACATAGGAACGTCTTGGTTTGGAGATTGGCACACTTACGATATTTCGAGAACTGCAAGCTCAACGATATTCATTATAGATGGGAGTAAAGCTTATATTTCGAATGAAGATGGTGTAGGAGTTGTGAGATATCCTCATATCTTCACGAGGCAATCAAAAGAAAAAATACAAGTTGATTATTTGTTCATTCATCAGTATTCTGCAACTCCTCTCAAAATAAAAATAACTCCAATACAAAATTATTTTCAAGTAATCGCTACAAATCCAGATGCTTCGGATCGAATAAATTATCAACTCAAATGATCTGGTATGGGGATCGCATCACAAAATGAATCTTGGAACACAGAATATATTCCAGAGAATTTCGATAAACATCCGATTCCAATAAATTGCTTATATAGGCTGCACAAACAACCAACCAAAAATTGAGGTTTATCAAAATACTCTAATGTTTATCCATAA
>PMJC01000484.1:307-4407 GCA_003157235.1 Methanosarcina sp. | reverse complement strand
TTTTATTCAGAAACTATTTTTTTAATAATTAATTTTAAATTTCATGGAGTAGTTTTTTCATGTGCAAATAAACGCATACCGTAGCATCAAGGATAGCTTGATATCTTTCATTCAACTATTTCTTTTACCGTTTTTTTCATAAATTGAAAGTTTTGCAGATTACTCTATATTTGTAATTTTTATAATTATAATTTATAATCGGGTAAGATATATTGATATAGCATGATGTTTTACTACTGCCTGTATAGAGTGATAAAATTATATGTATTTTATATCAGAATTGTATAGTTTTACAATATTTATTTAAAAACTGTGATTTTAAAATCTGAACTTATGAAAAACATAAAAATGATTAAATTTAAAATAGGAGTGGAAAATTAATGGTCGAAAATCATTCTGTTGATATAAAACAAAATTCAAATGATAGAGATAAAGTAATTAAAGAATTAAATAAGTTGCTTGAGAACTTCATTGAAAAGCAAGGACAAGATACGCATAATCAACTTGATAAGAGAGTTACAACTATCTCTCAACTGAAGGAACCAGGAAAAGAAGAATTTATAGAAAAAGCCCTTAACTTTGCTTGCAATATTAAATATGGAGATTTAAGGGCCCAGGCACTTTCCATTATTGTTCCAATTATGGATGGGCCAAAAAAAGTAGAATTTATAGAAAAAGCCCTTTATTTTACTTCCGATATTCAAGATGAAAACGAAAGAGACCTTGTTCTATCTTCACTAGTCCGTCATCTCAGTGGGCATGACAAAGAAGAAATTATTGAACATATTTTTGACTTCTCTTCAAAAATTCAATATGATGATGCAAAGTTTCAGATTCTATCTTCTCTTGTTCCGCATTTTAACGGATCAAAAAATGAAGCAATTATGGATAAAGCCCTTGAGCTAGTATCCGGATTTATATCTGAATATAAAAAAATAGAATCTTTTTCTCTCCTTGTTCCGTTTATGGATGAGCAAAGAAAAGAAGAAAGTCTAGAGCAAGCTCTTGAGTTAGCCTTCAATCTTAAAGACAAAAATCTGGCTTTACGGGCCTTCTCAGTTATTATTCCACAACTGGACGAATCCAGACAAACAGAAATTAGTGAGAAAGCAGTTTATTTTAAACACGATGTTCAATCCGAGCATCAATCCAAGTATCTTCACAGGGCAGCCGCTGCTATGCTGCGAAGAGTAGAGACGCTTTTTACTCTTACTCCACGTCTTGATGTATCTTACTCCACATCTTGATGAACCAGGAAAAAGATATTAGATAATATGTCTTTGAAGATTGATATCGGGGATAAAACAAAATCCATGAAACAACATTCAAAATATATAGATATATAATGATATAAAACGGAAGCTTAGGGCTTTATATCAAACTTCCTTTGTTCCGTCCTCATCCCCATTAACTTTTTACAAATAAATCCTGATGAGATATTCCAGTTTCAAAGTTTTGTTTTGGAGTCTTGCTCATCAACTGTTGATATATTCTCACATAATATTTCTCCATAATCAAAGAATGAAACAACCTTTTCTTGACTCTTTTAGATGCACAGTTTTTGTGTCTTAACCTATGTATTTCCTAACTGCCATCAGTAATAGGAAAACATTGTTGATCTATGACTAATGGAGCTTCTGGGACTTGAGCATATAATACTCATGGAACACTTGTAACTAATTTACCCAAGTAATCATCGTAAATCGGAAAATAAGAACGGAAAAAGCTTTGAAGTCGGGTTGATGATCTCATTAACTGCACAGATAATATTGGATTCCCACTGATTCATATATATTTAATAGGATATGAAACTATATTAAATATATTTAGATAACCATTAAATATAAATAAAAAATTAATCGAATAATAATAGGTTGATGTGCAAGAAACTGAAAAACAGATGTTAAATAATATGGTGAAATGTAGAAGCTCCCGCCAGGACAGATTCTAACACCTCTGCCTACTGGCGCTGCATTCACCGTTGATGTGGGTTAAGCTTACTGCTGTAGCTGCCAAAGAAGCTACTACAAAAGCCATTACCAAAATTGTAGTTGTCTTTTTAAATTTAATTTATTTGTTACCTCATCTTTCACTACAAAAAGCAAGATGTAGAGTCAATGCTTATACTGACCCAACCTCTGTTTTTAGAGCTTCATTTATGCATAGTTTTTGCGATAAAATCTCTGAATCTCTTCAGTTCCATACGAAATAAGAAAACANNTCTGGAGCTCCTGGAACACTTGAAGTTAATGAGCCCAGACAATCATCGCAGCAAGCTCCTGGATATTCGAACGAAATCAAGGACTATGGCATCAAAATTAAATTTATGCTTTAGACAGTTAAGAGTTTAATGTGTCCAACTGTGTAAGTCCTACTCTCTTTCCAAGCTCTATAATTCCGTAAGTCCGCTCCAATTAATTTAGTAGCTATATAAAGCACAGCGAGATCATATACAAATACAACTTTTTTCATTTCCCTGATGAGAGGTACACCAACACAAATGCCAATACCTACTAACGCAACTATCGTTTTCCACGGAACCTTTGGGTATTCGTTATTCAGGAAGTCATGTAACATAGAAACTGTTAGTTTGCCCTCTTCTAGAAGTTTATCGAGAAATTCTGGTATACCATCATAATTTCCTTTTTTAAGAAATCCCATAATAGCAGAAAACATTTGCTTCGTGTTTACTTCGTTCATGATATTTCCTCCAATTCTTCTCGATTATATATCTATGCACCTCACAGTTAAACAATATAATTTACATTTGAATGCTATATAATCAGTAGAGTTATTTATAAGATTCTGTAAGTGATTTTGTATTTTCACCCTTTGCTCAATTCTATCATTGAATCGAGCAAAAAACATGTACATTTTAAAAAATTATTAAAAAATTTGGTCGTGCATCACTATCTGGTTGATAATTTCATATTAGAATACACGTTGCTCAAATGCACTCGGTTCTTGAGCTTACATGCATCCAGATCATCAAAACTACACCACGAAGAAAATGAGATGCGAAGAGCAAGATATGACTTTTTTAGATAAACATCAACTCAGTATTAAAGAGACAACCAAATTGTTTGAATTTTCAGACAGGTTCTCAAGGACACTACGTTCTATCTCCCTGTTTTCGTCTTTTTATTCAGGTATTTTTTCCATGCATAGATTTTGTGGTAAAAGCTCTGAATTTCCTAAATTCCATTCGAAATACGAAAAGGTTACTGATCTATGACTCTTGGAGCTTATGAAGCTCCTAAAACATCTGGAGCTCCTGGAACACCTGAAACTAATTAACCAAAACAACAGTCATAAATAGAAATATCAGGGAAAAAAATACTAGCAAAGTACTCTAAACAAAACTATAAACATAAATAAACTGAATCAAAAATTCCATTTTTTGATACCACAGTCTCACTTAATACATTTCTAACAAATTTTTTATTTGATACAGAAATACACTTCGGATTAGTGGATTTAACCGTTAACTTTCCTACATCTAATATTTTATTAATCTAATAATTTTAAAATAAAGGAACTTTATTATTAATGATTACTGTTCAGAAAAAAAGGTATTCACCTTTTTATTAGCAGTTCGGTTAAGTTCTGTTTCAATATTTGTAGAGATATTTATTAAAATGAATAAAAAGGAGATCAAAGGGAGTTTCAGACAAATGAAAAAGACACTTGGTATTTTGCTAGTAGTTTGCTTTTTAATGTCCGTAATCGCTGCAGCAGTAAGTGCAGAATCCGTTGTGGTTAAGGGAAAGAAAAATGCCACTACAATCATGAAAGATGCAAAGGCTAAAATATTCAAGCACCACCACAAAAAAATGGCTATAGATAACGAAAAAAGCAAAAAAATGGGCATGAAAACCGGAAATAACAAAAATATACATATGAAGGGTGAAACAGGTAAAGACATGGCTATGAAAACCGAAGTTGACTCAAATATACCTATGAAAACCGGGACCAATAAAGATATGCCTATGAATAGCTGAACCGACAAAGCGATAATATATATAATAGATAGCTGAAGCAAATGGGTATGGGCCTGCTAACCAGTGAATTTAAATACCTGTAATAGATTCAAGTTTTAA
>PMJC01000484.1:0-273 GCA_003157235.1 Methanosarcina sp. | reverse complement strand
TTACCAAGCTTCTGTTTTTAGATTCGCATTTATGCACAGTTTTTTTGTAGGAAAACCTATGTATTTTCTACTTTTTCAGCCGAAATTATAGGACCTTTTTACCTGATTGTATAGTAGATACACAGTTTTCGTAAAAACATGTGTTATAGTGAAGAGCAAAAAAGTTGTTATATTTAGCTCGCGAAGAATAAAAATAACTAGAAATTAAATAACTATTCAATCTACTAATCGCATTTATTTAATCTGGTTAGATAAAGTTCATTTATGGCACCT
>PMJC01000389.1 GCA_003157235.1 Methanosarcina sp. | reverse complement strand
ATTTTGAACCCTTTTTCAGTAATCATATAATTGCCTCTGTCATGTTGCTGCAAAATCAGCCCACAGTCCATGAGTTTCTGGAGATGAAAGAGTAAGTTTCCTGCTATAAGACCCGTAAGTTTGGAAAAAGCAGAGAAACTTTTCGGTTCGAAGGAGACAGCTTTTAAAATGTCCAGGCGCTGTTTATTCGAGATCGGCTCAAGGATTCCGCTCATAACCACGTCGGTTTCGATGGCTGCAATATCTGGCTTCTGTCCTGGATTATTTTTATAAATCTTCATAGACCGCATGAGGTTAATTTGTTTTATGAAGAGACTCAAAACTTCGGAATAACACTGCTCACATTTTCTATAAGTGGTTTCACATCTCAGTTCATCCAGCTGATTTCTGCTGTCTGAAATAAGGGCTTCATCTACGTTGTTATTTTTTATAAGCCTTCCATTGTGCTGTAGAAAGGCTGTAAATTTAGAAGTGCAATTTTCCTTTTCAGGACATTTTTTCACCATGTTTTGTTTAAGTCCAGTCTCTATATCTTCAAAGAGATGGATTAGAAGAGCGTGTGAATATTCCTGCCTTGAACTTTCGAGAGCAGTTTCGAAACGCAGCCTGTTGGAATATTCCACCACTTTTTTGATATCACTGTGCATTTCGGAAAGTTTTCCCCTTATAGCCTTTATCTCCTCCATTTCTAGATTTTCAGATTTTTTAAGATTTTCAGGATTGTCTTTCTTCTCCTTGCTAACCCTTTTCATGTTTTTACACCTACTTACTTTATTTTTAAAATTCCTGTCATAACTTTCCAAATTATTCAGATGCCTATTTCTTAAGGGTGCAGAAATATATTTAGTATATTTTGATGCAGATTAAATATAAATAAATAACTCACCGACTAATTCTAGGTTAGTGTATTAGAAATTTGAAAACGGATGTGAAATAATATGGTGAAATGTAGAAGCTGTCGTCAGGATTAGCGCTACTTTTATCATCTTGTGGCTTGCACTTACTGATGTAGCTGCTAATGATAGTAAGAAACCAATTATCAGTAAAATAGCAATTGTTTTTTTAAATATCATTTATTTTTCCCTCATTTTATTTTTCACTTCATTAAATTATATCGCCAAAGCTATGGTTTAAATGTCATTAAACGAGCTTTAAAAAGATAGCTCCATTACATTGATCATAGGAGTATTTTAGTCAATGGAGAAGAACGTCTAGTCAATGAGTGAAGTGAAGTTATTTTTGATAAAAAAATATCCCTATTCGAATGGGAGTAACAATTCAGTATATTAAGAAGCGTAAAAAGACATAAGAATTCGCAAAAAATATTTGGGATGTCTGTAAAAAGGAAATTCACCATAGGATCACGAATTATCTTCAGATTATATCCTTCCTTCTTAGCCTTCAGCTGAAAAGTTCAAAGACCGATGAGATATACAGAACTTAGAAGTCCTTGAAGCCTTCAGGGAAATCCAACACAGAGTGATATTTATGGCTCTTATTCATGAGAAACTGCATGAAGGAAATGGAAGAGACAGTTGGTTTTTCAACATAACTTCAAAAACTTGTTGAGAACATTTTTCTGATATACATACTTGGAAATGTCAATTTCAGCTTAAATGTGTATCTGGAAGAGAATTTTTTCTTTGAGATGGATACTGCAGTTCCATTAGAAATGATTGTTAATGAACTCGTTCCCAACTCTCTGAAACATGCATTTTCAGGCATGTTAAGGGAGAGATTCAAATCAAACATCATAGAGAAGAAAACAAAATAGATGGCATTAAGAACACAAGTTTTATCCTGAAGGTCTCAGAAAACGGTGTGGGAATTCCTGAGAACTCTGAAATTGAAGGTCTTAATAGTCTTGGATTTCAGCTGGTAGTCTCTCTTATAGATCAATTAGATGAGGAATTTGATTTGAAAAGGGACAATGGAATGAAATTCGCGATGAAATTCACAGTAAGAGAAAAATAAACAAGACTCAACTAATGTAAGATGAATAGTTTTTTGTTAGAAAATATATGCATTTTTTCAGTTTAATCCTAAATTGGAGGGGTATTTTCATCTGAATTTGAAATAAATACACAGATTTTACTGAAACACTGAATTATGAAAAATTAAAATACGCTGTCAGATCAAATTAAGACGCCTACCTGGATCATAGACAATAAGAATGTAGTAATAGAATTGTAATCAAAAAGGAAAATTGGATACATAGTAGATTTTACAGTAAATCTGGGATGCTGCAATTTACAGCAGTTCGCTTAATTTTCTGTAAAATCAGGAATAATCTATCTAGATCTCGTATCTACAGACATTCCTCCATTTCCAGCATTATACAATCCTCAAACCTTTTTCAAATGTTGAAGATTTGGAATTTTTGACCTGCCGAAAATGGGGAATTCTTAACTGCCGTTGACACAGTCTTGCAAAAAACAACCTTATAAGCCTTAATGACATTACTAGCTGTGAGATTTACNNTGTGAGGATATGTTGAGCATACTAGCAGGGATCATCACCTGGTAATTAGACACGTTTTGTAAGTCGGTTGGTACAACCTCAATTTGAGTGTATGCACCCATATTTTTTACATTTATTTTTGGTGTGTGCCCTGTTTTATACCCCCAAACTTCATTGATTTCTCTTTTGACTCCATGGCTTTTTTGGGAATCGCCTTGCGATAGCATCCACTGTTTGGGAGTGTAGAGGGATTGTGTATTTTTGGTTGTCATAA
>PMJC01000220.1:3465-3848 GCA_003157235.1 Methanosarcina sp. | reverse complement strand
AACAGCTATGGTCAGGAACTAATGGAGTGCCTTAAACTCACAACGTCTCCAGTTGCAGTAAAGCTGATCCATAAAGTAGAGGAAGTTCCCGAGGGAATTGAAAAGGTAGATGAGTCTATGAGGCACTGTCAGCTGGTTGATCGAGTACGAAGAACAGGTGAGGAGTTCTATACCCTTGGCGAAGATCAAATGTGCAAAGGTGGAGCTGGTGTGATGGGCATTGGGGAAATGCCTGCAAAAGTAGCCAGTGGGGAATTTTATTATAAAGGACTCAAACAGTTCAGCACCCAGGGTGCTGCAATGCGGACAATTGATATGGTTCCTAAGCTTTCTCCCAATTCAACAGAAGCTGTCTTATACTCTCCTCTGGAAAAAACCTCATT
>PMJC01000220.1:0-3439 GCA_003157235.1 Methanosarcina sp. | reverse complement strand
GACGAAGAGATGATTATGGGGATCCCGGTTGAGCTTCTAGCTGATGTTGTTTCTGGCCTCAAGGAAATATGTCCTAAATGAAATCTAAAACTTGAGTCTTTCCTTTAAGTTGAGGGTCTTTCATGTTCAAGTTATCTCATAGTGTTTTTTATTTATCTTACAAAAATTTACACCATAGTTACTTGAATATCGGATGGTTTTTAAAAGAATGTCAGGAGATTCTGTCAAATTAAAACTCGTATGCAGTTATTATCCCAACATATACTATTTATTGATTATTTTATTGTGCCATCAACTTAGGACAATTATTCATAGTGTTTATTATATGCTCAGACAGGCAACAAACAGCCATCAGAATGTTATTGCAGTTCATAATTACGGAGGAAAAGTCGTGCTTGTATTAATTAACATCAAAAATTTAACCGTAGATCTCGATGGTCTCAAGGTGCTGAAAGACATAAATTTAAGCATTAATGAGGGAGAAATTGTCGGAGTTCTCGGAAAAAGCGGATCAGGTAAAACAATCCTGATGCATGTGTTGCGTGGGACCGAGTCTTTTGAAAATATCTCAGGCGAAGTTATTTATTATCTGGCTCGTTGCAAGAATTGCAGATACATAGATTGCCCCAGTAAGACAGGCCAGAAATGTCCTGTCTGTGGAGAGACGCTTGAAGCTTTCGACGTCGATTTCATAAAACTTTCCATTTACGATTCGATAAGGAAAGATATTACTAAAAGAATTGCGATCATGCTCCAACGTACCTTTGCACTTTATGGAGATGAAAGAGTTATTGTAAATGTTATAAACTCCTTAAATGAAATTGAGTACCTGGGTCAAGATGCCATAAGAAAAGCTGTTGAACTGCTGGAAGAAGTTCATTTGAGCCACCGTATGATGCATATTGCAAGAGAACTTTCAGGTGGAGAAAAACAGAGGGTTGTACTTGCAAGACAACTTGTAAGAGATCCCTTGCTCCTGTTAGCTGATGAGCCTACAGGTACCCTTGATCCAATGACTGCTAAACTGGTCCATGATGTTATGATCAAGGTGGTGAGGAATTATAATATGAGTATGATCCTTACATCCCACTGGCCTGAAGTTATCGAGAATCTCACAGATAAGGCGATTCTTCTTGAAAACGGAGAAGTAGTTCTGGAAGGTAATCCTCTTGAAGTTTCTGCAGTCTTTATGAATAACGCATGTATGGTGAAGCAAGAAAAAAACACTATGGTCGGAGAGCCTATAATTCAGGTAAGGGATCTCTCTAAACGTTATATATCAGTAGACCGTGGTGTAGTAAGAGCTGTGGACAAGATCTCTTTTGATGTGAGAGAAGGAGAAATATTTGGGCTAGTCGGGGTTAGTGGGGCAGGCAAGACTACCACCTCGAAGATTCTGATGGGAATTTTACCGCCCACATCAGGAGAAGTTGAGGTTCGCGTGGGAGACGAATGGGTTGATATGACACAGCTGGGAGTCGAAAATAAAGGAAGAGCAACTAAATACATGGGATTTCTGCACCAGGAATACGGTCTTTATACTCATAGCTCTGTAATAGATAACCTTACTGAATCTATCAGCTTGGACTTGNNACTTGGTGTCAGAAAAGCTTTAATGACTCTCAAGGCTGCAGGCTTTGAAGAGAATAAGGCAAAAGCGATTTTACCAAAAATGGCTGATGAAATGAGTGAAGGAGAGCGGCATAGGATTGCACTTGCTCAGGTTCTTATAAAGGAGCCCAAAATCATTATCATGGATGAACCAACTGGAACAATGGATCCAATTACCAAGATATCGGTTACGACTTCCATTCTTAAAGCTAGAGAAGAGCTAGGGGAAACCTTCGTTATAGTTTCTCACGACATGGATTTTGTAAACGAAATATGTGACCGCGTCGCACTGATGCGCGACGGAAAAATTGTAGACATTGGAAAACCTAAAAACATACTTTCCCAGCTCACTGAAGAAGAAAGGATCAAACCTAATTCAGTTGGGACTTATGCACTTGAGGAACAAAATAAAGCACTTCCGAGTAAGTTATAAATATTTTAGTTTAGATCATTTGGTATTTAGTGTATCGATTTTAAAATAGATGCGTAATTTGGGGGATAATTTATTTTTCTTGGAATGAATTCAAACATCTAGTTTTTGATGTAGTTTGTAATCGATGTACTAATTCTTCGGTTCAACTGTATAATGCAAATACTGATGCACTCTGAGCTTGTGAAGTGGCAGAAATGGAAAATGAGATATCTTTAAATTGTTTATAAAATCTAATTCATCAAGGAAGTGAAACATTGGTAGAAAAAGTTGACACCGATGAAAAGCTAAAAATTATGGTTGGATAACTTCCAAAAGTGACGATTGAGTTTTCTGGACTCCATTCCGAAGTTGTGAAGGATGATGGAGCTCTTAGTTCCAGAAAGAAATAACTCATGATTGTGAGAATTGCGTGGCTCTGCACTGTGAATACTATCTCTTGAAACACTTCCGGAAGCTGTAAAATTGGGAGCAATCCGTGAGGAAATTTTAGAGGCTGTGAGTACTGCTATATTGATGGCTGGTGGACCTACAGTAGCTTATGGGTCGATAGTTGTTCTTGAAATTCTAGACAAACTGGGCATTTAAAAAAATGAGGTGATATAAATTGACTGAAGGAACAACTAGTCTAGTCAAATGTTATGTTTGCGGGGATGAACTAGATAGAGAAAATGTTATTGGGGCAGAAGGCGAGATTTTCTGTGAGGACTGCTACATAGAGGGCCATCATAAAATCCAGGCTTGTAACCCCTGGGATGTCCATTCAAAAAAATATTTAGGGAAGAAGCTGGTTTTGAAGGAACAGAAGGCCTGACTGAGCTGCAAAAAGCCATTTATGAATTCATTGTCTCGAGTGGCGGAGTAAAAAAGGAAGAAATTGCACTAAAATTTGTGATATCTTTACTAGAAACAGAAAACCAATTTGCTCTTCTGAGACACTGTGAACTGTTTAAAGGGCAAAAAAGGGCAGATGGTATATACCTTGTATCTTTCAAAAATAAATATATCTCATGATAAATTTAATTTTGATATTCTAAATTTGTGAATAATTTTTGCTCCGAAATCAATATTATGCAAGCAAGAAAATTCTTGACCGAGTTTCAATTCTAGGTCATAACATTTTTCTTTGGGGCTACATATGTTTTCTACTTTACAATATATCTTTTTTGAAATTGTATAGGAATCCAGAATAAAATTTTTCCTTCTGAAATAATATTCGGGATAAACAAAATAGTTAAGGTTCTCTATCTTTGGCTTTGTTTCTTCTTTTTAGATATCGGAAGCATTTGTATTATTGGCTTTTTATTTCAGTCGAATACCCCGCAGCTTGCTGCGGGGATGGAAAACTTCCCCGATAACCGTTGTTAAATAATAAATTTATATTTTTTGCTACATTTG
>PMJC01000202.1 GCA_003157235.1 Methanosarcina sp. | reverse complement strand
ACTCTTCTGATCAGCTAATAATCTATGTCAGTTATGCTATGAAGTTTATATCGGAGTGGGGCTGATCACTTTTTTGTGTGTATATTTCGTCTCTGCTTCTCTTTCTTTTGCTTGATTTTATCGAGTTTTACTGCTTTTGCATGTTGAATCTAAATAGATAAAAGTAGAATCCTGAATCATTTCCTTTTTTATTTTCAAAAACGAGGCAATCAAGTTGGCTTTGCAACTATCCTCTATTTCTTCTTCTTTTCAGTTATCAATATTTTTTTTCTGGATTATTAGGCTATAGTACTGTCTTGTATGTGCTAAGGAAAACCAAGAAATTTTCTGAAAGAAATTAGATCAATAATTGTTTCTCAAGTTCAAAGTTTGAAAGACCATGCAATTTCTGTAAAACAAATATTTTTAACATAACGATTACTTTAGCTTCGGGTCTAAATCATGGAACTGTTTTATTAAAATATATTAACTCAAAAATGATACAAAAAATTCCAATCAATTAAGTGATCAATTTCAGCAAGTTTGTCCCTAACTGACTAAAGACGTTTGTATCCTTATTTAAGAGTAAAATCTGTAAAAATTTTCATAAGCAAAAATTATTGTCAAGAGATTTAAACTCTACAATGCTCAAATGTTAGAATTTATCTGAATTCTCTATAATCTAATAACTGGTCTTAAAAGAAGATTAAGGGGTATAAAATTTTACAGAAATTATGCACGCTCACTACATGCCAGATTGTATTAAAAAATAGCATTCTTGCAATGTATAATTCGAAACATGTAAGTATCTAGAAATCGTTTTTTACTCAATATACAGGTTATACATTTTAATCTTTTTCTCCATTCAGGAGGTATTTGCTTGCCAAATTTGCTTATTAGATCCACTTTTTTATTGTTCAAAATGAGATCTATTCTTAGCCCTGATACAACATTGCAGCAATATTGAAAAATTGTCCACAGTCCTTGACATATGTTCAAGAGGATTCCCGATCTTTATCAATGAATAAAAGGAAAAAAGTACTCCGCTACTGAGGGTATTACCTATATTTTAGAGAATTACTTCTCGAGAAGTCTGGCCATATAAAGTAACCTTATAGTATTTTTATGAGACCCTATAGGCATAATATGAATTCCTCGCGAAAGTTTTACGAGCTCGGATATAGCTTCTGATGCTATAGAAAGACCTTCTTCCATCGGATTAGACGCCTTTCTCATGCGGAATATTATTTCCTCAGGTACACTGATTCCAGATATGTTTCTGTTCATGAATTCAGCCATTCCAAGGGACTTAAGAGGGATCAAGCCTGCAATTACGGGTACATCGAGGTGGTTTATGGCTTCCATAAATTCCTCAAACATACCCAAATCAAAGACAGCTTGGGTCTGGATAAAATAAGCTCCACACTTAACCTTTTTTTCAAGCTTTATGAGTTGTAAGGGATTAGCAGGATTTATTCCGGAGACAGCACCAGTACAGAAAGAAGTTCCTCCTGTTAGCTTATTTTCTGCAAAATCAATGCCCGAATCAAGTTTTCTGACAAGTTGAAGAAGCTGCACTGAATCGAGATCATATACAGGCTTTGAGCCAGGATGGTCTCCACACGAAGGAAAATCCCCGGTCATTAAGCAAATGTTCCGGATACCCAAAGCATAAGCTCCCAATAGATCTGACTGAAGTCCAAGCCTATTCCTGTCACGGCAAGTTAACTGCATAATGGGCTCGTGCCCATCATCGAGCAGAAGCTTACTAAAAGCTAGGGAACTCATATGCATCATCGAGCATTGATTGTCAGTGACGTTTAGAGCATCTATGACCCCTTTGAGCTGGCTAGCATCTTCCAAGGAAACTGAAAAGTTAGTTCCCTTTGGAGGAGAGATTTCAGCAGTAACCAGAAATTTGCTGGAATTCAGTTTTTCACGAAAATTAAGATGCATCAAATAAGAATACTAGAAATGAAATTATTTAAAACCATGCTCCTGAGGGGTATGTATATTGTAAAGAAGATCCAGCCTCTCGATTTTTTTCAAACGCTCATAAATAAGAGTCCATGCACAATCCTTCAATCTATCTATTTCACACATACCGTCAACATTACCTCCACAGGGCCCGTTCAAAAGTCCTTTTGAGCATTGGGCTTTAGGACATATCCCGCCGAATTCACCTATGATACAGTCACCACACATTACACACTGATTGGAAATAAGCTTACCCCCACTCAAACTTCCCAAGGAAATAGTATCATTCGAGCCGTACACAGGGACACCCACTACATTAGCTACGGAGGAAACGCCACTGCCACAGGCCATTACAAGGATACAACATGCGTCAATTATTTTCTCATTTTTATCAACTAGGGACTCAAAAGATCGTATGCTACAGGCTGCAGTAGGAAGAGCCCAGCCTACTACCTGCTTTCCACTCTCCTCAAGTTTTCTACACATCTCAAGAACTTCGGGTTCCCCGCCAGTCCGTAGTTTTGCAGCGCAGACATTGCATCCGATAACGAACATGTTGTCTTCATTTTTTAAGAGGGCAAGAATCACCTCAAAGGATTTTGCTGAAGTTATAATCATAATTACCTCAAATATCGATATGCCAGATCGTTTCGGTTTGCAATACATTCGTAGATCATTTCGCCGATAAGTGGAAGGGAGTTACCCTGCCTCTTGAGTTTTTTGGCAACACGCTCAAGTTGCAGCACAGTGCCCATTATAAGTACATCAGTCATTTCCGTTTCATGGAAAACTGTATTCCTTTTAAAGGCTGCATTCCCCCCCAGAGAAAGCATTTCTTGCTTTATTATGAGACCATCTGTCGTTTTAAGGTTACGAATTTTCAGCATTAAATGAATGTTTTTGTACTGCATTACCTGTGAGCTTATACTTGTTGCCCCAATTTCACGCATTGCTACTGCTGCATCCTGAGGAGTCTTTACCTCAAGAACAGAAACCTCATATATACTCTCTTTTACTACATTTGCCCGACTTCTTAGGGCTCCTCCAAGCCTTACAACGTCAACGGTCTCAGGTACATCATGCGTACGAATAATATGAGCACCCTTGTAGGCTGCAATAGCTGCTGCAGCCAGGCTGCCATAGAGCCTTTCAGTTGCAGGTTTTCCAAGTACCTCCCCTATGAAGGATTTTCTTGAAAGAGCTGCCAGTAAGGGCTTTTCAAAAATATTAAGGCGTTCAAAATCATCAAGGATTTCAAAATCATGGATAGGAAGCTTAAATTCTGTCCAGCTGCCTATTGCAGGGTCAAGGATCAGATTTTTCTGGTTGATACCTCCAGCTTCAGCAGCCCATATAATAGAATCAAGTGCTTCAATGATAGAGTTCATTCCCAACGCATCTCCTGGCCTTTTTATAGAGGCCATGACAACTGCAGGACATCCATATTCTGCGACTACTTCGATCATTCTAGGGTCTGTGGTAAAACCTGAGACATCGTTTATAATGTCAGCTCCTTTTTTGAGAGCTTCTTCTGCGATTTCGGGAAACATTGTATCAACGGAAATAACGGCATCCACATTGCCTTCAAGAACCTCAAGAGCTGGCAAAATACGTTCTAATTCTTCTTTCTTGCTTATCTGTTCGGAAAAACGCCAGGTTGAACGGGCTCCAAGATCCAAAAAAGTTGCTCCATCTTTAACCATCTTTAGGGCAATTTCAAGTACTGAATCCTGGCTCACAACAGAGCTTTGGTAAAAGGATTCGGGGCTCAGGTTAATTACACCCATTATATGTGAAGGGTATCTATGTCCCACCTTTATACCACAGATATCAGCATCAACGACCATTTTTTACAACCAAATTATATAGATTTATGAATCAACTAACGCCAACAAGCACATAATGAATATTGACAAGAAAATACTGATGATAACCTAATTCACATATCTTTTTAGTCATTAAATCTTTTCAGCGCCAGGCCCTTGAACTATGGCTGAGATCCATAAAAATTTTTATTATTTTTTGGGTTCATGATTTATTGAAGTCGCAGAGTATGAGAAATAATGATGCATTTTTGCAATACCAGAAGATATTCAAAAGTTTCCGATTCATTGCATTTCGCCTATTGAGAATATATTGTGATATTCCTGAAAAAAAACCTTTTTATTTGGTCACCAGAGATTTCCGGATAGAAACCGTGATTTATCAGGTGGATTTGCTTACAGACTTATAATAAAGCGGATTTCAATAAATCTCTGATTTCCACGAGTCAATTATATGAACTTTATAAGCATATAACGAAATTGAGTTGTTTATCGGAATCCTCTACAAATAATAAACCCAGATTGTTATAAAATACGCTTCAATGATACATATAAATATTGATGTGTGAAATTGACTTAATACAATTGTAAAAGCAATATTGCATATCGATTGAAAAATTGGCTCTAAAAAATAATTGCTATTACTGATTAAACTTGTTAGAGCGAAAAGAGAAGTCAAATTTTTTAATCTGCTACCTTTAGTGAAATCATTATTTTTGTTTTAGTATGAAAAATATGGGAATAAGAATACCATATCCTAACATGATTATCTGATTCCTCAGTAATTTATATTTGCTGCAGTTTCAAATGATTATTCTGTCTATTTCACAATTCGTTCTATTTAGTTCACAAGAAAAAAGATTTATCAATACATATATAAGATAATTACTATTTAATTATAAATTTTGTCTTATTGGTGAGCCTATATATCTATTTTCAAAGATTTCTGTATTTGATCAAATTTTTTCTTTTCTAGTTCATTATTCTTTGAGTTTAAAGATAACTTCCCCTATCCGTAAAATAATGTTTTTATTTTCGATATTATCAACTGATAGAGATTATAACAAACAACTGTACATAAAATATTCAAATTTACTCTTTGAACAGTATTGATAAAAATTTTTCTTGCTTTGGATATCCTTTTAATTACTTAATAAAATAATTCCAATGAGGCTTTTTTTGAGCTAATTTTCCTGTTTCTTGATATACGCCTATTCCCAGAGGATGTTCTTTTTCTGCTATTTTCATTT
>PMJC01000123.1:9331-9488 GCA_003157235.1 Methanosarcina sp. | reverse complement strand
TACAGGTTCAGGTCTTTTTATCAATATTGATAAACCATTCCAGAAACTTATCAATGGCCATTCGACGGTGTGAAACTTTGTTCTTCTTGTCATATCTCAGTTCCCCGAAAGTAATGCCCTGATACTCAAAAATAGGGTCGTATCCAAAACCGCCTAT
>PMJC01000123.1:1818-9275 GCA_003157235.1 Methanosarcina sp. | reverse complement strand
GCAGCATGTTGCGCTCCATAGGCTGCAATCGGTTCAAGTTCATCTTCCTGAAGTTCAGGATAGCCGTTTTTGTCCTGAATTACTTCAACTCCAAAAGTTTTGAGAATATCTCCTACCTCTACAAACTTGTCCTTATTTTCCGTAACAAAAATGATCTTATGCATAGCGAGCTCTCTTTTTAATCTCTCCAACTCGCTTGAGTACATCCTCTGAATCTATAAAAGTACTTTGGTACCCTTTTTTGAATGCTTCGATAAGAGCTTCGTGGCCGCGGTGTGTGCTCTCATAGGTCTGAAAAAGCACATGGACATCCACCCCTCTGGCTTCCAGGCCTTTATCGAAATAAGCGAGTCCGAAGTCCAGAAGATAAAGCTTCTTACCTACAAGCATGAGATTTGAGGTGGTTAGGTCTCCGTGTACTATACCTGAACTATGAAGTCTTCCAATAAGTTTTCCTACGTTTTTAGATATTTCAGGATTGATAAGGTATTTTATGGTAACTCCTTCTATGTACTGCATTTTGAGCTTGAAATCTTCTACATCATAGATGATAGGTGTCGAAATCCCAAATTTTCGGGCTTCAGACATTAATCTAGCTTCGGTACGGTTTCTTTCCTTCCTAATAATTTCGTCGATCTCTTTATGCCTGTAAACCTTCGGAATCCTTTCTTTAACAAGCACTTTTCTTCCTTCAGGTCCTTCTTCCAGATATACAACAGCTTCAGCTCCATTTTTCAGCATTTCTCCTGGGGAAATTATGGAGAAAGCGCCAGAGGAAATTTCAGGGATTTTTTTCATTTCTTCTTCTCTAATCCATATAACATTTACATCGTCAGTCCTGAAACTTGGGTTTACACGGGAGTTTTCAAGTGTGAGAGTATTTCCTGCCTTATACATCAGAAGACCTGTATATGCAATCATTGTTCCATTATCTCCCATGAAACATTTTTCTGGCACATAAAATTTTGCGTTTCTGGCCTTGCACATTTCGTTTAACATCTCTCTAAGCCTTGTATTTGCTCCTACTCCTCCTGCCAGAAGCACTTCTTTTTTTCCTGTATGAGCAAGAGCGCGCTCCACAACTTCCACAACCATTGCGAAAGCAGTTTCCTGATATGAATAGCAGACGTCTTCAAGGGGCGTTGTTTTTAGGGCTTCACTGGAAGCCGTTGAGAGTCCGGAAAAGGAAAGGTCCATTCCCTTTACAACATAAGGCAGAGGAATATACTTTTTTGCATTTTTTGCGTATGCCTCAATCTTTGGTCCTCCGGGATGCTGCAAGCCAGCTCCTCGCGCAAATTTATCAAAGGCATTCCCAAGTCCTATATCCAAAGTCTCTCCCAAAATTCTGTACCTTCCTCCCATATAAGAGATTACCTGCGAATTGGCTCCGCTTACATAGAGAATAACAGGATCTTTTGTCAGCGTTTTCCAAATACCTATTTCTATGTGGGCGATGCAGTGGTTAACCCCTATCAAGGGAACTCCAAGGGAAAGGGAAAGCATTCTGGCTGCTGTTGCAACTGTTCTCAAGCATGGTCCCAGTCCAGGTCCTTGTGAAAAAGCTATCCCATCAATATACGAAGGCTTGATTCCTTTTTCTGTTGCCTTTGTAAGGAGTCTTTTGATCACGCTGGCTACATATTTTGCATGGTGCTGAGCGGCTTCTCGGGGGTGTATTCCTCCGATTTCGGGTTTATATGTCTCTGTAACCTCAACAATAATCTCGGTCTCGTTTACGATTGCTGCACTAAGGTTCCAGGCAGTGCCTTCGATTCCAAGAATAAAAGTGTTTTTCAAGGCTTATGGTCTCCTTTAAGTCCTTTTCCTCAGTTTTTTGTCACTGACTTCGATAATACTGGATTGAATTTATATACATTTGCTTTTTTGACATCCATTGAAGAAATTTTGATTTTTCTCATGGCTTTAAAATTTTCAAATTCTCGCACACTTTCTTCGGTGGGTTCTGGAAAAAACAGGCTTTTTTCAATTTTTGTCTTAAATTAATCAAAAAGAGATGCAGAAATGTTAAAATTTTGAAACTAAGGGGTCATAAACCTCTATTATGTTTTATTTTTGATGTGATACTCTTTGTTTTCCTGACCCTAAATATCCTTTTTACAACATCAAGAGTTACATAATAATTGTAGATATGAACTTAGATAAAGTCAATAGTATAGGTAGCCTCTTTTTCAGTTCGGGAAATTCTGATCTTAATTGCTTCGATTTATATCCTTTTATTTTTGATACCACTGAATAACTACTATTTTTGGATTTACATCTAATAGTAAATGCATATGAATCAGGATTGTCTCCATGTAAGAACTTCATAATCAAATTCATCTTGTTTTTTTAAGATAAGTTTTTTGAATCTTATAGCTCTCTTGCCTGTAAATAATGATTTTCTGTATTTTGAACAAAAAATTACATGGTACTAACAACAACTATACACTAAATGTTTATTATTTTTGTATTTCTTGTTTAATTTTTAATTTCAATATCATCATTTTATACTCATTTAACTTATATGCCAATTAATGTAAATAATTACTGGAAAATAATTCTATCAAAAACACTGATTAAAAAAGTTGACGGCGTTTATCCTACTCCTAAAACCCTGGGCGTTCTGCCTTCATTTTGATAAATCCTAGAAATGTTCTGAGATTTTGGATGAGATTACTTTGGTTGTTTCATTTTTCAATTGGATGCGCAATATTTTTATCCGGAGTGTCTGCTTAAGAAGATCCTAATTATAATTTTTCATGGTTATTACCCTTAAACTGGATGTTATTTTCGCTTGGATCGATGATAGGAAGCCAAATTTTTGATTGGGAGACAACCTAAAAGATGATGAGTGACTGGATTTTCTATTGGTAAATCGACGGATTGATAAGCGACCGAAGATGATAAAGATTGATTTTAGTTTAGGTTTTAATTCAAAATAGAGAAGGTCAGATATTTTGACATGTAATTTTTTTATATGTTCATTATCTTCTAAATTTTTTGAGAATATGTCCTCAGATCCATTTCCCATGTCTCCATTTTTTTATAGTTGAGTTCATTCTAAAACCCAAAGTCTACTTTCCAAACCTGAAGTTATATTCAAAACATTAGTAGTTTTCATAAGTATAGAATAAGTTAAACAAATAACAATGTTTTAAAGACAGTTAATTTTGTTAATATTTATCATAAGGCGCTTTTATCGATATATTGATACAAATTTTAGACCCCGAAGTAACCATAAAATCCAGTTATCCTATTTTCTTTTTCAGGTAATCCACCACTATTATTAGAGATTTTCAACTTCATAATAATTTTTAAAATACTTAATCTTCAAAGAGAAACTCATGGAATGAAAGCTTTAACAATTCGAGTTTTTCACATTTAGTTCAGAAAGTCCTAGGTTTGCAGCTGTTTCTACGGTCTTTAAGAAAACCAGCTTCTTCACTACATTTTACACTTGATTGGAGTAGAGCTTCTTCTTCCATTACAAGGTTTAAAAACCAGGTAATTAGATGACTTATTCCACTTTTCTATAGGCAAGATCATCTTTTACAAATTATACAATGTTGACAATTGACTCTGTATCTTTTTTGTGTTGATATAATACGGATACAGAGTCGATCCTATTTCAAAGAACTTTCGGTACACTACGTGCAAAAGGTTTTTTGCGTAACTGCCGTCACTGTTATATTATGGGGTTTTGTTATCGTATTATTACCTATGGCATTTGTTACTGTAAGCGACACTGTGTAATTTCCTGTTTCTGAATAATGGTGTTTTGGATTCTGGATTGTTGAGTATGTTCTGTCTCCAAAATCCCAATACCATGAAATTGGTGATCCTGTACTTTTGTCAGTGAAAACAATATCAAGTGGTATATTTCCTGAGTTAGTGGTTGCAAAAAAATCAGCAACATTCGATATATTCCCAGTGTATGTGAAAGCCTTTATGCATACATTAGTATTTGAGTAACTTGAATCTGTTGTTATATCTTTCCAAGAATTTCCATCCGAACTGACAAAACTCTCCCCAGCATTTGCTTTTGCTTTACTACTATATCCCGAGATTGGTGATTCTACAGCAATCGGGTAATTATATTTAGAGTTTGTGAGCTTCAAGATTATGGAAAATTTTTGATCAGCTTTTAGTTGAACTCCAGAACTTAGATTAATTGTGTGGTAGCCCGACATAGAGATTACCCCACTCTGGGTAAGAACCGGATCATCTTGACTAATGGGTGTGGAACTTGGATTAGTGTAAATGTATATTTTGTAGTTGCAGTTTAAGTCTGTTGTATAGAAACTTACTGCTTCGAGGACTTCGTTAGATTTTGCAGTAAAGATGTTTGCACACCAACCAGTTTGGCTGCCATATCCAAAGTTACCTGTCCACCCTAAAGGGTCGTATTGATAGATGTTTGTATAATCATTAGGATTTTCAGCCGTGAAAACCCCATTATTAGAGCTTCCGATAGACGAATCATAATAGGAAACATGGAAATATCCATTATCACCCCAATGTGGACCCCAGCTATTTTTCACGATAAATGCTCCATTTCCTAGCGGAACCTGGGAAAAATTATTCTTATCAAAAGAGTCATCCCAGCCTACAATAGCCACTGCGTGGTTAGGGCTTGAGGTCCCTTTATAGTAATAATTGTGCTTGGTTGAGGAATAAGAAGTGGGGTTATAGTACAATGTGGTCCATACAGCTCCATAGTTTTGAACTGCCCATTTTATTTCCTCATTGTCCAGAGAACCGTGCCTATCTGGAAGGAAAAGTACATTTTGCACGTGTTTCTGTAAAGGAAGGCCAAGCTCTCTGGGTGAATAGGTTGATGAATCATTATAAGGATCATTATTTCCAGCGATGGGCCCACTCCAGCGAGTGAGGTAAGCAGTTGACATAAATATGTTCCCACCTTCGTTTAAATCAAACCCTTCCAGATAAGCAGGAGAAAGCAAGTTTTTTAAATTATTTTCCGAGAAGTCCCAGTTTTCTCTCGGCATTAAGTATGATTCAAGAGATGCATAGGTTGCAAATGCCCAGCAATTTCCTGCATTACCCTGATCTTTCACATATGTAGTTCTGTTTAGTTTCCTCAGGTCATAGTGAGTCGGAGTAGATGTATTTGCTCCAGAAATACTACTACTAAGCAGAAGATGGCGATGAGTGCTTAGATGACGAAGGTCCACAGGTGCCGGTATAAAGCCTGTTCTGTATTCATTCAGGGAATAAAAATTCATTGGATTAGAAACTATGTTCCTCTGATATTTGACAAACTCAGGATTTTCTGGTGCAAATTCAAGCTTTGGTGAAAACTCAGTATGATTTACGATATTTTTTTTAATATCAAATGATTTGTTATCATCTAAGAATCCTGTATATGCCATTGCTATCGATGAGCCTATAACTAAAAATAAAATAAATATTCCACTAATTATTAGTGTTCTTGTTTTCATATTTACAAGCTTTTTTATATCAAAATGTGTTTTCATTTTTATTTTCCCCTTCTTTTATAGCTTCTTCTTTCTGTGAGTTATGGATCGAATTTAAAAAAGAACATAAATGCTATGTGTAAAAAAATTTAATAAAACGTTTTTAGTCATTTTTTTAATAAATTAATCATTACCCATAACCTTCCTCTAACTTTATTTACTCCCGAATTTTCATATTTTGTAAACAGGATATCAACCTATTACAACTGTTAGATATTTTCGTTTAGGAAATGAACTTTAACAATATTGCTCATATTTAAGTGAATATCCCCCAACTAACGTATATATATATGATCATAATATTGTGATAATTATACATAATTATATTTAGAGTTATTTGATTATTCATTTATTATATTTACGTATTATTCTAAATAGTTGGATTTTAAAAAATATTGTTTACCTTGCTCATTTTGTATTAATTATGACTTATGTAGTTGAATCGAATAATAAATAGCAATGAACATCCAACTGTCAAAAATTAAAGTTGAAACTACAATGTCCACTATGCTTGATTTCTATGTTAAGTTTGTAAGTTCCTTTTGAGAAAGCAAATTAGAATAATCTAGGTTTAAAGGGCATTTAATTTAGAAAGGAGAATGTAATATCCTGTACAATGTGGATCAGATTAACTCCTTAGCTTACGACAGTGTCATGGAAATTATTTAACAGGCAGAAAAAAGGCAGATTTAGGAGGTTGTTTCCCCTCCTGTGAAATTAATGATTCTTTACTCTGGGCATCTATTTAGATAGGAAAGTTCGGAATTACGATTTTAGAAGAAATTAGCGGAATATGTGTCCTTGAAGAGGACGAAATTAAAATTGGAACGAAATTTGTTTCTACATTTATAGAGTACAAAACGGTATCAGAAATTTGAGGTTAGCAGGTGTTCGGACTTACTGTAATCTACGACAAAATCACGAATTCGGATTTTGCAGGTAGCTGGGATTTGCAGTCCTTGTTGAAACAGACTGTGAATCTCTTCTTTTCGACACTGGATAGGATGTACCTCTTTTTCTCAAACATATGAAGAGACTTAATATTGATCCCAAATTCATAACTAAACTTGTTCTTTCTCACTAGCATTGTGATCATATAGCCGGCTTTCTTGATATTCTTCAGGCAAATTTCGTACTTAAGGTCTATGTGCCTGCAGATTTTCTAAGAACCTAAAAACATAAATTGAAAACAGAGCTACTCTTATTGAAGTAAAGGAATCTATTGAAATCTTTCAGGGTGTTAGGAATAAAAGGGAACTTGGAGATAATA
Organism: Methanosarcina sp.; assembly: GCA_003157235.1. Lineage (GTDB taxonomy): Archaea > Halobacteriota > Methanosarcinia > Methanosarcinales > Methanosarcinaceae > Methanosarcina. The sequence continues at coordinate 2,504 of PMJC01000123.1, read as the reverse complement.
TCAAAGAACAGGCCCTGATTCTGGATACTGGAAACGGATGTTATGTGCTTACAGGCTACGCTCATCCGGGCCTTGCCATAATCATTGATAATACTCTAGTTTACTGGAATATTCTGGGAATTTTTAGAGGGTTGCATGATAGTAGAGAGTTTGAGAGATTTTCAGGGCTGGAAATCATAGCTTTAGGGCACTGTACTGCTCACAAAGAAAAACTAAAAGAGAGATTTCCTTCGGAATTCATTGAAATCAAAGTTGGTTTATATCTAGATTTGAAATGAATAGACATTAAATAAAAAATTCGTTTTTACCCTTTATATGTTTTTGCACTAAAATTATGGTGGTCCTATATTATTTGGTTAATGTTATTTCCAAAACTCCTCTTTTAATGCTGTCTCCCAATCATTTTTGTTTTGCACTTCGATGCAGCTAGAACAAAATATCAAATTTTAACTTAAATGTATATCTTCAAGCAAAGAATACACTAAAAGAAAACGGTATGAAAAGCCTGTTTTTTTAATACACCTGCTATCTCCTTGCACTGGAACCGATGGGAAGTCAGAAAGATAGCAAATTTGCCAGAATGAAAAAACTATGTTAAATCCTTCAACGTTTATCTTACTAATTTTTCTTCTAGGGTTTTTTCTACTGCATTCACAACATACTCAAAGTTCTTCTGCCATTCCGTG
>PMJC01000123.1:0-1722 GCA_003157235.1 Methanosarcina sp. | reverse complement strand
GATTGATTTGCGGACGCTAATGAGAGCTACATCCTGAGGAGTTGTAACAAGTATTGAACCATCACAATTGGGAATCAGCTGAGCTACGCTCAGGGGTTCATCTCCTGTGCCTGGAGGCAGATCTATAATCAGAAAATCGAGTTCTCCCCATATAACATCTTCCAGGAACTGTTGGATAATCCCCATTTTTGCAGGCCCCCTCCAGACGATGGGGGAATCTTTATTTTCGAGCATAAAACCGACAGACATCACCGAAAGATTGGGAAGAACTTGGATTGGCAGTATGCCTTCTTCGTTAACAGCTAGTCTCTCTGATTCCAAACCGAAAATTGTGGGAATAGTTGGGCCGTGGATATCACAATCTAGAAGTCCCACTTTATATCCACGCAGAGTCAGTCCAATAGCTAGATTTGCGGCAATTGTACTTTTTCCGACTCCACCTTTTCCGCTCATTNNGCTTTCCAGTGGTTGAATCTTATCTGTTATTTTAATCACCTTTTTAAAATTTCCGTTTTTCCCGTTATGTATCATCTTTAACGCAAAACATCTTCATTAATGTCAGCACTTTAAGACTTGATATAGTTGCAACCCGGTATTTTTATTGCTTTCCCTGTGATAGAGATAGATACTTCAATTCTGGTAGCTTTCAGATCTCCCCATGAAGATTTTCTTGATATTTCTATCTTTTGTGGCTGTATCCTTCCAGTATCATTTATCCGAAGTCCACAAACCTCAGGGCTTCAATATCTTCTATTTTGAGAGATCTTTTATCAAATTTTTGGGGAATAAGCAGCCATAGAGATTCGAAGCAGGATAAAAAAACTCTAATATCCCTAAGGCTATACAGACCCCAAATAAATAAATCACTTTGAAACCTCTTAATTTCTCTTATGTATTTCAAGCCAATCTATAACTTTAGGCCAGAGAGATAGTGAAATTATCATTGTAATTACCAAAACAAAAATTGAGCCTGCAACTATATCTACTTGAGTATAAGCCGCTACTCCCCTGATTACATTGGTTGAAATAGCCCCAAAAAGAAAGAAAATTACAAGCACTATTGACGTGACAATGCTTGCTAAAAGCACTGACCTAGGCCTATTACCCTCGTATATAGATTTTACCATAGATCTCACCTTCAATCTCTGAAATTTCAAAATTCTCCAAACGTCATTTTAAACCTTTTCTCAGGGAAATAGACTTATACATAAAGAAATGTTGTCAGCAATTATCCTCATACTTATTTTCCGCTCTTCCTTCAAATATATTCCAAACAAGCTTTAGATGAATCAACTTTTAAACTATTTTCATAATTTATTTAATTCTGCTTCGTTTCATTAGCAGTGAGTTGGTAGTTACTGAAACTGAACTAAGTGCCATGAAAGCGGCAGCAAGTTCAGGTGTAATCAAAATCTTGTGAAAGAAGGGATACAGAATTCCTGCTGCAATAGGGATGCCTACCGTATTGTACCCAAAAGCCCAAAGTAAGTTCTGCTTGATCTTGTTTATTGTAAGACGGCTCAATTTAAGGGCAGCAACAACGTCTCTCGGGTCATTTCTTATGAGAACGATTTTTGCGGATTCCATTGCAACATCTGTGCCAGCTCCCATAGCAATTCCCACATCAGATTGAACCAGGGCAGGAGCGTCATTAATACCGTCACCTACCATTCCTACAAGTTTGCCCTCATTCTGAAGCTTCTTTATTTCGTTTGCTTTATC
>PMJC01000447.1 GCA_003157235.1 Methanosarcina sp. | reverse complement strand
TTGGTATATTCGCCTGTCGAATTCTTCGGAGAACCTTCTGGACAATATCCACATACAGACCTGGCAGTTTCCAGCTTCAGCTGCTTCATTCAGCCGTTGCATAAGGGTTTTTGCAGCATCAGCATTCTATTTTATAGCTTGTTGATAAAACTGATAATATTTCNNTGTTCCCAATTCGCTTGGTTATATCAGGAGTTAGTTTGGAAGGGGGTGGCATGATAGTACCGTTTTTACTTCTTATAATTAATATAAGTGAATCTTCTACTTAATATTTTTTTAGTTTTCTTCTACACGAAACCGGAGTTTCGACTAGTTATATCAAAAATGAGCTGCTCTTCGACGTTTAAGATATTTTTTTGGATAGGTAATGTTATTCCAAAGGATTCTCAATAAAAGTCTCTCTAATAACCCCAGAGTAAGTCATTTTTCCGACCAATCTAAAAACCTATAGAGTTACTGTCATATAGTGATAGGTCGGTTCACGAGATATTATATATATTTTTATCACTTTAAAATGATATAAAATAATCTATATAAATAATTACTTTTTTTCGATATTATCACATATAATAATCAAAAATAAACACATTATACATAAAACTTAACTATGAATCTATATATTTTTGCTTAAGCGTGATGGCTAGGTTCAGACTAGTTAAATCAAAAAACAATTGCGTGGTGATCGAATGCTTTTTCTTGAGTAGGTTAAGGTATTCTTTGAATGAATTATGAGTTTATCATAGAGGCTGAGATTAAGTCAATCATTGATTATCAGGGAAAAACTTCAGTCTGTTATAATTTATGAGATTAGAGCCACATAATGCTAATACTACTTAGTTTAAAGGAGGACTATATATATATACATACATATAAAAGTATATTATAAATTAAATTTAATTGTATTTAATAAATCTCCTCATATATTTATACAGGTACAGGAACTATTATATATGCACCTGTGGCTGTAAGGGCTGCAAAAAGAGATTCAAAGACCATCATCCTGAGTTTACTAGTATTTGCTGAATAGGAGTGACTGTTTTTTATGTGCACATTTTTTCCTCTTTTCGTCTCATTTTTCTAGATTTATTTTATTTTTTGCTTTTGAAAGTCTATCAAAGATTGTATGGTCTAAAGGGTTAATGACCATAGGCCTTGATAGAAAGTGAAGTTGTAATAGAACTGAAACTAGCATAACGTTACTTAATAGTTCTCAGCAGTAAGTATATCGCTATAGGAATTACACGATTGAATTGAGAAATAAATATCTTTAGGCATCAAATTGTATGAAAATTAATTTTGAAACACAAAGTATAAATGCAGTCTATTTTGGGCTTCGAGTATATACATACTAAAATGTTAGTCATTAACCTCTATGCGATAGATAATCCACTAAAAGGTGTCTTAATATTGTTTTTTTGTTTTTTGGATTGATTGCAGCCAATTAAAGTGAAATTAATGGTACGTTTTGTCAATCTCAACTCATATTGAAAAGTCTCTTAAAATATAAGGGTATTGTTAACATGATCAAGTTTGATTGTTTTACATTTTTTATTATACTTTCCAGAAAATCAGTCTTATTTTTCAGGTGGACTTCGGTCGTTCTCTGAAAGATAATTATATATATCTTATATCGCTATTATGGATACTTCACCTGAAATGCAGATTCAGTAAACAGTTATATGTCTGAATTCTCTCTGGAACTGTATAATGGGCGCGTGGCCTAGCCCGGATATGGCACCAGCCTCCTAAGCTGTGAATCGGGGGTTCAAATCCCTTCGCGCCCGTTAATTTCCTTTAATCTGTTTTTTCAGCTTTTTTCTGAAATAAGTATTCTTCGATCGGCTATTACATACTAAACATCGGGTATTATTAGTAAGAGAAGTAAATTTTGCTAAATTATAGGGACATATTCTGTAGTCTATAGCATAATTTTTTATCTGAAAAAAGAATAATTTCGTAGCTTTGTTCAGTGGATTGTAGAAACAGCAAAGTTCAGAACAGTATCTATCTATTGAAAAATACAATGTTACTTCAGAGGGAAAAGCAATTGATTAGGAAAGCCAGGGTAAATGACGTTGTTTTAATGAAGCAGATTATCAGTATTTATTCCAAGGATGAGCTCATGATTGCCCGTTCTCTTAGTGAGATATATGAGAATATCAGGGATTATTATGTATATGAGATCAATGAAGAGGTTGTTGGATGTGGTGCTCTACATGTGGTCTGGAAAGACCTTGCAGAGATACTTGCCCTTGCCGTTAAACCAGAATTTTCAAGAAAAGGAATCGGTACAAAGCTTGTTTCGGCCTGCCTTGATGATGCCAAATACTTTGATATGAAAGAGGTTTTTGCTCTTACTTATGTGCCTGATTTTTTTGCGACTCTAGGTTTTAAGGGAGTGGACAAAAATTGCCTTCCCAGAAAAATCTGGTCTGGCTGCATAAGATGCTCCAAGTTTCCAGACTGCAGCGAAATTGCTGTCCTAAAATCAATCAATTCCTGACTTATTCCAGGGATATTTTTTTCCTATGTTTCGTTCGATCTGTATCTATTTTTCGTACTGATACATAGGTTTTGAAGTAAAACACTTATGTTGTCAAGATCAATATCTATTACAATCTTCTGAACTATTACCCTAACACTTACAAGCCTACCAGTATAAAGAACCACAGAAAAATTTGATTTTAGTTAGTCAAGTTTGATCTGAGATGCATTTACTGGATCAGTAAACGCTTTGATACATATAGTTGCATTTGGTACCAATGATGTTGTGTCGTACCACTTAATTCCATTAGTACTTACAAAGCTTTCTCCTGCAGTTGCGTTTGCATTGCTACTATAGCCCCTTATGGGTTTTGATATCGATATCGGATATGTGTATCCAGGGGTTGTAAGCTCCAAGACTACTGAGAAAGTTTGGCCTGCCTGGAGATTAGTTCCAAAAGTCAGGGGGATTGTGTGGTATCCAATAGTTGGAATTGTTTCAGTCTGCGTAACAACAGGACCACATATACTAGTGGGGTTAGATCCCGTATTATTGTAGATACTAATCGTATAATTGGAGTTATAGATTGGTGTGTAGAAACTTACAGCTTTGAGAGTTTCGTTAGATCCTGCAGTAAAGACACTGGCACCCCACAATGTATTGGTGGAATTTACTTCTCCTAATGATCCAGTCCATCCAAGCGGGTCGTGTTGGTAGATGTTTGTATAATCATTAAGTGGTTCAGCACTGAATACTGCATTTTCACCCTGTTTTCCTAAATTGGAATCATAATAGGAAATGTAAAAATACCCATTATCACCCCATTGTGGACCCCAGCTATTTTTGATGATAAATGCTCCATCTCCGGGTGGAGTTGTGGAGAAATTGTATCTACTATAAGAATCGTTCCAGCCTACAATGGTCACAGCATGATAGGAATCTAATGTTCCATTATAGTAACAACTGTGAGTGTTTTTGTTATAAATAGTAGTATTGTTGGAATCTATGTAAATTGAAGTTCCAACTCCGCCATAATTCATAATTGCCGCTTTTATCTCCTGATTATCTGTAGAATTAGCCCTAAGTGCCGGATAAGTTATATTTTGTACATGTTTTTGGATAGGAATTTCTATTTGTGAAGTGTATAGCGTAGGGTTCCATGTGTCATCTATGTTGTTAATTGGTCCTGCCCAGCTAGTTAAGTAAGCACTTGTCATTAAATAGTTTCCTCCGCCGTTGGAACGACGATCAAAACCATTTGTGTAGTTGTCAGAAATAAGATTTTTCATATTTTGTTCTGAAAAGTTGTAGTTTTGTCCTGGCATAAGATATGATTCAAGAGATCCGTAAGTTGCATATATCCAACACGTAGCTGTATGGCCCTGGTTTTTTACAGGGGTTACTTTTTTCAATATCCGCAGATCATAGGAAGCCGGAATAGGTGTGCTTGCTAAAACATTTAAGCCTGGGTTGGAAATATTTTTGAGATTACTAAAATCGATAGGAGAAGGTGTGATAATCGCTTGATTGTACCTGTTGTTATTTATGTAATCAATCAATTTAGGATTTTCTGGTGAAAGTCCAAACTTTGGAGAAAGTTTAGTTTGATTCATAATATTTTTGTGAATATTAGATGACATGTTTTCTTCTGAAAATTCTGTATATGCCATTGCAGTTGATGAACTTATAACCAAGAACAAAATCAGAATTTCAGTAAAAATTGATACTTCTTTTATTACAGATACATAAGTTATTATACTATGTTTTTTTTTCATTGTTATCACCTTGCCAATTTATTTAAAAACTTATTTGCAAATTTTATTCCCATTCCTTTGATTTTATATAAATTGGCTTATTCTAAAATCCAACTTACTTTTCGAATTTCTCTAAAGTCATTTATCAAAGACTAAATAGGAGTATCTTCTGTATTTGGGTGCAATACATAGAAATTTTAGAGCTTATTAATTCCAATGACTCTCAATAGTAGCGTCAACATAGTTTATTTATTTACTATATATTGGTTCGATATATTAATTGCAAACTATATAAATTATATGCAAATGTACATCTTATATAACTTTTCTCATCTGATTTTTTTTTGAAATTATTATATAACTTATCTTTTGTAAATATTTCAAGAGAATCCTACTCTTCTTGCTCTAATATTTTAAAAAATAGGCATATATCTATGCATAAAATCCATCTCTAGACTAGTCTGATCCATCTCAAAATCCTGTAGAAATTCCTAGTCAAACTTATGTGCAAAATAAAGTTAAAGAAGATTTTGCAAGTGTAAATTTTTACGGGGAAAAAACAAACGTTACTATGGGAGAAGATATAATGCTCAAGTTTTTTGTGGTGAATCTTATTAATAACACCATCATGCATGCTCAGGTTATTATCATTCCACCTTCTGGTATGAGCGTCAATTTTTCAGAGTTTAGTGAGTTTGGAGCTGGCCAGTATGATGCAAAATTTGCCCTTGATCCTGGACAGGGAAGGGATATTGAAGTGAAGATTAAGGCTAATCAAATTGGAGATTTGGATATTCAAGCCAGAGTAGTTCATTATTTTGGGGAAAACAAAATTGATGTACATGATTCTTTGCTTAACCTTCCTATCCATATATCAGACAATACGACTGAATCCCTTCATTTAATACCCAACTTTGGGATAGCTGACTTATTTCACCACCCATTATTTTCAATAGCTTGTGGTATTATTGCTATAGTAATTGGTGGTTTCATACGGTTGAAAATACAAAAATAGTATTAAACAAGCATAGTAAAATTAAATAATTTCCATTGCTATCGATTTTTAGTTCGAATTAATTTGTGAAGAATACTTTATAAAAATCTATTTTTAATCTCATTCACCATATATTTTTTTAAAACTCATTAATAAGGCTGAGTTTACCAAAATTTCCCACGAAATTCTGCTTTTGAAAAATCCAATAAATTTAGCGACTCTAGGATCAATTTTTTTGGAGCTAGCATAATTTCCCATTGTCATCTGATGAGAACTTTACTTTGAACCTGTCCATGGCTTATCCTATGTTTATATTTACAACTATAAGCTCGGATTTATTTGATCTGTTTTAGGAAAGTTTTTTTCTTGTTCCATGCTTATGAATCATGCGGATTAAGTTCAATTGCTTTATCTGATGCTTTTATTGCTTCATAGGATTTATTTAATTTAACTAAAATATCCCCTTTGCCTATCCAAGCATCTGGATTCAGCGGGTTAATTTCAATTACTTTGTCAAATGCTTTTATTCCTTCATTGTACTTGCCTAATTTCCCTAAAACTATGCCTTTATTGTACCAAGCGCCTGATTTCTGCGGATAAATTTCAACTGCTTTGTCATACGCTTTTATGGCTTCATNNTAATTTTAATTGCTTTGTCATATGTTTTTAGTTCTTCATCGGATTTATTTAAATTTTTTAGAGCTACTCCTTTAAAGAGCCCAGCATTTGAATATTTATAATTAAGTTCAATTCCTTATTCAGGTGGTTCTATTACATGATTGGTTTCATATTCTGCATGCTTCGGGTTGATTTCAATTGTTTTGTCATAGGCTTTTATCGCATCATCGTATTTGCTTAATTTCTCTAAGGCAAGTCCTTTATTACCCCAGGCTATTGAAAGCTGCGGGTTAATTTCAATTGCTTTGTCAAATGCTTGTATTGCTTCATCGTACCTTCCTAATCTCTCTAAACCAAGTTCTTTGTTGAACCAAGCATGTTCGTCCAAATTAACCCCCGATATGAACTGCATGCATAATTGATTCTAAATAAATTAAATTTTTCCCAGTCCAATTTACTTTTATGTTTACAAATCTAATACTAATTGTTGGCTCATTTTCACGATTATAATTCAGGGTGCTCATTGTTTCAGGTTTGAATTACCTTAACCCTAAGATGGTTAGGTTTTGTATGAAAACTTCCACATCAGTAAAAACTATAAATCCTATTTTTTTGTGGTGAAATAAAATGGATATAGAGTCAATCAGGTTTTCCAGAACTTTCGGTACACTGCTACAGGAGATATCTTTCCAACGTGGTAATTTTATTCTAATTTACACTTAATACCGGACAATTTTTTTGTGATAAAGGAAAGAGATTATGTCTGTAATAGGAGAACTGAAACAACTTTTTTTGTAAGATTTTGTAAGTACTATTCAGGGTTTTTCAAAGTAGACATAATCATTTCATATACTTATTTAGGAATGCGAACACTTTATCCATATTTTCAGCAATTTCAAATGGGTATCCACAGTGGTGTGTTCCGTTAAGTAAAGTAATTGGTACGTCCCCATGACCTGTTCTTTTAAGTAATGGAAGGGTTACTTTGTCCTGGTCCTATTTCTTTTGTGATTGCAGC
>PMJC01000386.1 GCA_003157235.1 Methanosarcina sp. | reverse complement strand
TCTTCCACCTCTACGGAATAAATCTTCCCTTAAACTTGAAGAATACCCTCAGCTTCAAAAACCAGTTATACGAACATGGTATGAGGAATTGAAGGTTCCGGAACGTTTACGACCTTTTCATAGGCTTTCATGAAATCTGCCATTGTGATCTGTTTACCGCGTCTGCGCAGCACAAAGATTCCAGCTTCTTTAGTAATGACACTAATCTCTGCCCCGCTCATACCATTCATTACTTTTGCGAGTTTCTCAAAATCCACATCATTGGCAAGGTTCATCTTGCGAGTATGGATCTTAAGAATCTCAACCCTGCCCTTTTCATCAGGAAGCGGAATTTCAATAGAGCGATCAAATCTGCCAGGTCTCAGGAGAGCAGGATCAAGCAGATCAACTCTGTTGGTCGCAGCAACCACCTTTACGTTGCCTTTGGGATCGAAGCCATCCATCTCCGCAAGGAGCTGAAGCATTGTTCTGTTAACCTCTGCAGAGCCGCTTGTTCCATCATAAGTCCTCATGCTGCCAACAGCATCGAGTTCATCTATAAAAAGAATGCTGGGAGACTTATCCCTTGCAAGCTGAAAAATATCCTTGACTAGCCTAGACCCTTCGCCTACGAACTTCTGGACCAAATCAGAACCCGACATTCGGATGAAAGTTGCTTTTGCCTGAGAAGCTATAGCCTTTGCAATAAGGGTTTTTCCCGTACCAGGAGCACCGTGGAGCAGGACACCAGAAGGAGGTTCGATTCCCAGTTCTTCGAAAAGTTCGGGTTCTGTAAGAGGTAATTCAACGCTTTCACGGACTTCTTGAAGTACCTCATCGAGCCCACCAATCATGCCATAATCCACACCAGGAGAGTTAATGAGTTCCATAACCTGAGCTCGGACGTCAGCAGCCCTGCTAACTATGGAGATAATTGAGTAAGCTCCATTTACTGCAACTCTCATTCCAGGTTCTATCTTCCCAAGGCACTCCTCTGGAATCTGAGTAAGTACCTCCTGGTTGTTCCCATGCTGCCTAATAAGGGAAATTTCACCATTTACCTCGAGAATAGTCGCAATAAAAAGAGGGGGCTCAGTAAGCTGCTCAAGATGAGCTTTTAACTTATTGATTTCCTGAAGGTGCCTGCCAGTCGCCACACTTGCTTCAAGGAGACGGGCCTTCATATTTTCATTCTGGATTTTCATGACTTCTATTTCAGTTAAAAGAGATTTCACATCTTCAGCAATGATCTCTCCGCATTCAAGCTGGAATTCTACCCTGGTTTTAATATCTTCAATTGAAGACCCTATTGAACTATCTCCGGACATTTGAAAACACCTGTATAATCATATATATCTGTTTTAATACCATTGTTAGAGGGTAAATTTACTTTGAAATTATTTATTTACAGAGTAGCTAAGTTGAAGGTTGAAAGCTTTCAGTTTATTGATCTTCAGGACTATAGTTAGCGAATTAATCGAACTTTAGACAATTGTTTGAGAATCTGGTGCCCGATCCTTTAGCAAATCTCAGGGATTAATTTTATACTTTAGGGACTTTTACAAAAGAAGTAAAAGACTAAAGCGAAAAAATCAAGAAAAGAACATCTTTTCCGTAAAATCTCCCTGTAGGACAACTCATAATTTTGATAAACCTACGATTTCAACAAATTGCCCAGATACATTATAAGCAACCAAACATAAATTGAGTTTATCAAAATCCTCTTAACAATATAGAGTAAGATGCAAGAAAGTAGGATATATATAAATTACATATATATAAGTTTCTGCAACACGTGCAATCCATTTCTGATATCTATTAAATGCTTTTTGATATTCGCTTGGTATATATCCCTTTTGTTTATTCTTTTCAGATCTTAAATTTTATTTTTCGAGATCATGATAGAATATTTAGAGAAACCTTTGATTTTTACGAGTCGTGTATATACCATTTATAAGCTTAAGACGAAATTTAGGGGTTTATCGAAATACTCCGTAATTATCAAATCTTCAGATCTTGATAGATTCACCTAGAAATCAGACAGTAAAACAAGAAAACAAAAAAATGCTGAATTTAACATGACTTAGATCTGGAATGGTAAAGGATATAAACTTTGCCCAGACTAGAACTGAGAGTAGAAAGTAAAATTAGTTCTGGTAGAGGCAATCCAATAAAAAGATTAAAAAATTATCCTTCGACATCTTATACAATGGATTGTATATTATTCATTGTATAATAAAACATAAACTCCTTAGGTCTTTAACGCGTAGATATTTAAAAGTCCATAAGTATAAGATTCTCGTTCTACAGATCTGATACCGACTGTAATTTTCTTAAAACCTGCTCTCTGAAATGCTGTCTATATACAATAAAAATCGCAAACATTCGAAAGTTTTAAGATTATATTCTCCAATTTAGGAGCAAGAATTAATGGAGGACTATAAAATTAAAGAAGAGATCTGGATCGAAAAATACAGGCCTTTTAGACTTGATCAAGTGGCAGGGCAGGAGGAAATCATAGAGCGCCTGAAGTCCTATGTTGCAACGAAAAAACTTCCTCATCTCCTCTTTTCCGGACCACCGGGTGTCGGAAAAACTGCTTCTGCCGTTTCGATTGCTAGGGAAATTTACGGAGAAAATAGCTGGCGGGAAAATTTTAACGAACTAAATGCATCCGATGAGAGAGG
>PMJC01000192.1 GCA_003157235.1 Methanosarcina sp. | reverse complement strand
GCATCCCAAATTGAGGGATTGGGGTTGGGAGGCAGTGTAAGCGTGGACAAGCCGAGCAGAGACTCAACTCAGGTAACCATAGCCTCTACCAGTAAAGAATTTCTTATCCGGACTTATCTCGCAAAATCTCTTGATACAGAAGTAGTTCAAACGAGTAACAAGGATGTGCTTGGCTACGAAATAAAAAAGTCAGTCTCTGAAAAGGATCTCGAGGTTCTTATGGAGAAAGTGGGAGGTTTTATTGTCAAAAATCAGGATGGGACTTCAACTTACAAAGAAGGAGTCAGCACTCAGACAAGAGATCTTACACGAGATATACTTGATGATAAGCTCAATGCATTTGGCCTGAAAGATATTCCTGTTAGAACTGTAGGAGAAGATTATATTCAGATCGACTTCGCAGGCATTGATCTGGCAACAGCCAAGGAAATTGTTGACAAACAGGGTAAGTTCGAGATTAGGATCCAGACTACAGGAAATGAAACTCAGCATGTTGTTAATGGTGATTCTATCGAAGATGTTAGAATTATAAGCTATCACGATAATCAATGGCATGTTCCTTTCACTCTTTCCGAAGCAGGAGCCCGAGCACTCCAAAAAACAGCACTCGAAACCGGGGCCGTTGATCATCCAGAAGAACATCATCTGAATATGTACCTGGATCAAGTAAAAATATATGGAGCTCCACTGAATCCTGATGCAGCCTCAAGATTGCGAGAAACTCCTATATATTCCTGGGAAGCTTCCACAGGCACAGGTGACGGTGCAAAAAAAGAAGCAAAGGCTCTTGAGGTCCACCTTCGAGCAGGGGCTCTTCCTGTCAATGTAAAGCTTGAAAGCTCAGGCCACGTGGATGCAGGCCTTGGAGCGCAGTTCAAAACCGAAGCTATGATTGCAGGCCTGATTTCTCTGGTTGCTGTAGCTTTAGTGGTTTATTTCAGGTACAAAAGGCCTGAAATTCTGATACCTATGGTAGGAACTTCCATCAGTGAAATCATCATGATCCTTGGAGTTGCGGCACTTATCAAATGGCAGCTTGATTTGGCATCAATTGCAGGTATCATCGCTTCCATAGGTACCGGAATTGACCACCTTATAATCATCACAGATGAGGTGCTTTATGAAGGCACAATTCCTTCAACAAAGAATGCTTTCTCTTCCAGAATAGGAAAAGCTTTCGTGATAATTATAGGTGCAGCTTCCACGAATATTATTGCAATGTCTCCTCTGGTCGTAATGGGTTTCGGAACTCTGAAAGGTTTTGCAATTACTACTATTATTGGAGTATTCATTGGTGTAATTGTTGCAAGGCCCGTTTACGGTGTGGTTATAAAGGAACTGCTTGAAGCAAAAGGAGAAATTGAAAAAAGAGTAGAAGTAGCTAAAGGAAATGAAGGTTTAGCTGATTAAGTATTCCGGAAAAATGAAAATGATAGTCCTTGATATTGCTGGCAAAATTGAAAAAAAAGGTGGAATAGATGCAGGATCTCTGGACTTTGAAATATAGACCAAGCACCCTGGAAGAGTTTCTCGGCAACGAACATTCAATAACCACGCTTTCCGAGTTGGCTGATTCAGGTAATCTCACCCACCTTATATTTTACGGCCCAGAAGATTCCGGAAAAACGACTGCTTCTGTTGCCCTTGCCCGGAAAATATATGGCAATACATGGAAAAACAATTTTACATACTTCAATGCGTCTGATTTTTTTGACCAGGGAAAACGTTATCTTATCCGAGATAAACGTTTTGTTCGTTTTCTGGGGATTGACGAACCTAAGAAAATTTACAAAAGTGTAATAGATATATTTAAGGAGATTATCAATGATTATGCGGGGATGGCTTCTATTGATGCTGATTATAAGTTGATCTACATAGGTAGTGCTGAATCCCTGAGTCCAGATGCACAAAACGCACTCCGGCGAATTATGGAAAAATACAGTACAACATGTAGATTTATCCTTTCCACTACGAAACCTTCTAAACTCATTTCTCCTCTCCGTTCAAGGTGTCTTCAAATATTTTTCACATATATTTCTGATTCTATTATGGAACCCCATCTTGAGAAAATTGCTTGTGCTGAAAATGTACATCTTTCAGATGGAGCTTTTGATGCGATTCTTTATTTTGCGAAAGGAAACGTTGCAAAAGCTGTCCAGACTCTCCAGTTTGTTTCTCTGCTCACACAGGGTTCCGAGATTACTGAAGAGATGGTTTACGAAACAATAATGCAGTTTGTGGATAAAACTGTAGACGAACTACTCAATTCAGCTCTCGCAGGAAATTTTACTAGAGGACGCCAACTTATTGACGAGATGATAGTTGAAAAAGGGTTTTTAGGAATTGAAATTCTTGAAGGACTCGCCGAAGCACTTGTATATTCAGGAGAAAATGATGAAAATATTGCTCGTCTTATTATAAAAATTTCCGAAACAGATGCTCTCCTTAAAGACGCTGCCAATGAAAGAATCCATCTAGAAAAGCTAATTTTAAATTTTTCTTAACTCATTTTATTATGCATGTGAATTCTATGTCTTTCAGTACTTCTCAGAACTGTGTTAGGTGCCTATGGATGATTGTGTGCTTAACCATTGCCTGAAGATTGGTTTATCGGACTCATGATAACAATCTAATAACCAGAATGGGATGGCATATATTATACACAAAAAGTCCCATTATTTAAAATATAAATTACAATCAGAATTTGAAGAAATCATAAATTTCGTATTTCATAAGTAAGCTAAACAACTCTGTTTTCTTCATACAATTCAAATTTATATCTTACTTTTTTTACTGTGAGATTTTTCATTTTTCCTATTGATTCTATGACTATAAAAAGTGTTTTTTGTGGAATAATACTGTATTAATTAGTCTAATCTGTTAAATTCGAGCTCCAAAAGTATACCATTGTTTGTTATAACTCATATCATATAATTGAAAATTTCAATAAATCCTATATATTTGAGCATTGCAAAATTTAAATTTAGTAGTATCAACTTTTACTTATGAAAACTCTTACTGATTTTGCTCTTAAACACAAATAAAAATTTTTCCAGCCAGTTGGAGACAAACTTGCTGAAATTGATTCCTTAATTGATTGGAATTTTTTTGTATCATTTTTGAATCGATATTTTTTAACAAAATAGTTTCCTGAGGCGGACCTGAAATTGATGTAATCATTATGCTTAAAATGTTTGTTTTACATCAATAGCATGATTTTCTTTATTTTGAACTTTGGAAACAGGGTATTGATCGAATTTCTTTCAGAAAATTTATTGATTTTCCTGAGTACATACAAGACAGTACCACAATCAGCCGTTCCGAAAAGGATTATTGATAACTGAAAAGAAGAATAAATAGATGGACAGTTGCAAAGGCAACTTGATTGCCTTGTTTTTGAAAATAAAAAAGAGAATGATTCAGGATTTTACTTTTATCCGTTAATATTCAACATGCAAAAGCAAGTAAACATCGATAAAATTAGACAAAAAAAGGAGAAACATAGATGGAAATAAACCAAAAAAAGGTAATAAGTTACACTTCGGATAAAAACTTCATAGTACAATAGCAGGGATTACGAGCTGATCTGAAGATCCAAAACAACAACTTTATCACTTCATGATTAAATTATAGATTTATCTGAAAAAAATGAAGTGATTTACAGGGCAAAAGAGCACTTTGAGGCAAAATTAGAAGGTTATTATGCAACAATGAAAGGAACAGTAAAATAACATCCTTTGAGAATG
>PMJC01000354.1 GCA_003157235.1 Methanosarcina sp. | reverse complement strand
TATAGAGGATTTCGATAAACTCCTAAATTCCGTCCTATTCTTATAAATGGTATATTGCACATACAACAGGATGTTTAATTATGGATTCAAAGTGGACATTAAGAGATCTACTGACATTTAGGTATTTTTAAATTCAACCTGATAAAAATGGAAGACAAAAAAATAAGACTTAAGTACTTAAGGGCCAGAATCAAGCACAACATACTTTGGGGATAAATCATTAGTTTAGATATTTAGATTTTTAATGCTGTTTGTTTCCAGTTCAAATGCGTAATTCCAGAGAGATAAACCAAAATTCTCAAAACCGATATGTTATGGTCGAAATAGAATATGGAAAAGCACGGGTCAAGCTCGCGGATACAAATCTTATCTATGAACCAGCAGAAGACTCTTTTTTACTTGCCGATGTAGCCCTTAAGGAAGCAGACCAAGGAATGAGAATCCTTGAAATCGGAGCAGGTTCCGGCTTTGTATCTGCTGTACTCCTTGCCAACGTAAAGGAGATTAGCCTAATTGCAACAGAAATTAATCCCCATGCAGCTCTTTGTGCTAAAATAAATGGCTTGGAGTTGATCCGTACAGACCTTTTCAGAGGAATAAGATCCGAAAGCTCGGAAAATTGCTTTGACCTTATACTTTTTAATGCACCCTACCTTCCCACTTCTAAGGAAGAAAAAGTTCCCGGATGGTTGAACTATGCTTTTGACGGCGGTATCAATGGGAGAGAGACCCTTTATCGATTTCTGGATGAAGTGAGGGGCTATACCAGGCGAGGGGGAAAGATTCTCGTACTAATATCCTCAATTACCGGGTTGGAAGCTGTTAAAAAAAAGATGAAAAATGTGGGATTCAAGACTGATATCGTAGGGAGGAAAAAGGTCTCTTTCGAAGAGTTGATGGTGGTAAGAGGGAAACTTTTGTGAATTTCAAGAATACTTTGTTACTATCTGATATTTTGAAGATAAACACAGATTTAGGTTTTATTTTCCTATTTGCTCACTATTATCCATTGAAAGCTGGACTGATTTTTCAAGGTACTGTCATATTGAGAAAATGTATGGTATTCTTGCGTACATCTGTGGAAAGTGGGTACTATCATTATTTTCAAGAATAAAATCCCATTTGACGTTTACTCTAAGGGAGTTATAATCGCGCTCTCAAGTATTTTTCACCTCAAGTTCTATATTCTATAAAATTAAATATGAAGTTCTTCGAATAAAAGGCTCAAATTAGTGAAAGTATTAATCCAATTTACTTTTTTTTGAACACTGATTTCATCGTTACTTTGGGTAGGAAGTCTGTTCTATTTTGGTTTTCCAAAAAGTCTAAAAAACAGTCAGTAGATTGCTACAGAAGGCTAAAATGTGACTTGATTACGGATGTCAAATTGGTCTTTTAGGCAATTCCACTGCCCAATCAATTGGTGATTCAAATTGGTAGAACTAGTGAACAAATCTTTGGTTTGGATATTCACAAAAGTCTTTATTCATTCATACTATTCTCTGAATATCCAGTGAAAAACAGTAGCAAATTTTAGTTAGCAATGATTATGGTATTTTAGCCCTAAAAAGGTAGATAATATAAAAAAATATGATGCTATTGCTTGCGAATCAACAAGTGATTTTAGGGTTTCTGTTTATGGTTCATTGATAAAGGATCGATCTATTATAAATGGATACTATCTCAATTAATGTGATTTGTATAATTTAGGTTATTAAACGCTATTTTAGGAAGAAAACTTATATTTAGGTCATGTGGATTCACACAAGTAATGACAGAAAGTATATATTTTTCATTCAAAATATAACTTGAATGGAAGACATTGCTAAGATCAAGTTCTTTATTAAGATTGGTTAGCATACTTTTATTCGAAAACTTACTATATGCTTCTTTGAGAGTCCATACAATTAAGAGGTCATGATCATTTTCGGAATCTTTGATTCTTAAAATTGGTTTGTACAGGTACCTCGAGATTTTTTTAGGAGAAAACAATTTTTCGAGCTCGATATCTATGCCAACTTTTATTTTAGATATTGCCAAGGAAGCAATGTTCCCAGTATATGATAGGCATATATGTAGCTCTTCATGACCTCGCACATGAATTTTCCCGTATTCGTCTTTATATGTGCTTATGCTAGAGATGGATTGTTCATTAAATAAGCAACATATTATATATTTTAAAACTTTTCTAGAAACTATATACCTCTTCTTAAAATAGCTAGTTTTAAATATAGCCATCTCTTCCTTTTCGGTTTCATCTAGGTACTCAATACTTAAAACATTATAATTATCCAGATCGACCAGCAAGATGAGTATATCATTCTGTTCCCATAAATGAGATATGTTTTTCAGAGAAATCTGAAATGGTAAATTTAAATATCTAATGAACATTACAACTCACAATATATTTACTACAATCAACCTGTATATAAAATCCGGTTAATAAAATTTTGTAAGTTTTAAAAACCACAGGTCTTTATTCTAGTAAAATATTTCATGAAGCTTACAGCCTGGAAGGAATTACAAGATGAATAATTGCTGATAATTTGTAGAGTTTTAAAGATTGATTTTTCAAAGTTATCTGACATATCAGTTTTGAACTCCAATATAAATATCTCAAGAAATAATCCTAAAATATATAAACGATAAAGATATAGGGTATTCGGTTCTTAGCGACTCTACATGGGAGTAATAATATATTTAGCAGTCATAATCATGGTATTATAGAGGATTTCGAGAAACCTTCAATTTTCACAAGTCATTTTATACACCATTTATATGCACATAATGAAATTCAGAGATTTATTGAAATTTTCTATGATATAAATACAAGGTATTTATAACTCAAAATATCGTTAACTGAGGTGTACGAAACTGCAGACTGCGGAAGAAAGGGTAAGAGCGAGATTGATAAAGTATCTCGGAAGGGACGAAGACGGGATACGCAAGGTTGTGCTCAATCTCTTCCTGACTGGAGACAAGTTTACCACCGGTGAAGTTTATGATTTTCTCGATAAAGGAAATTTCGAGGTAAGCTACCGTGGAGTTTCTGCCATGGTCGGGCTCATGAATACAAGGCTCGGAATCCTTAGCATAAATGTCACTGGGGATCATAATGTGTATTCCCTGAAAGGGAATTATAGAAGCATTGTCAGCTCTGTGCTTGAGAATTACTGATTTTTGATATTTAAGTTTTATCGGATTCTATCGAAAAATGCCTTGTGGACAGGCTATCAGCTTTTTGCTGGTAACTTAGAAAAACAGGCACTATTAATGANNTACTTCGGTATACTTGCGAGATAGTTGTAATAGTAAACGGAGTTCCTAAATCTTTAACTCAGGGTAGTTCACTATAACTCAAATTGAGCACATTTACATTAGCATATTTATATTGCTGGTAAATTATGGATATGAATTACCAAAAAATTAAATTTAACAGCAAATTTTCCATAATAGTTGGGGCGGATAAAAGGAAAATTAATAAAGAAAACTTCAAAAGCGAAATATATCGAGCTGCTTTTTGATCAACCATTTTGTAGAGGTATATAGATGTTAATTTATTTACTCAGTTGTGAAAATCTGTAGAATGTATGAGATATAATCTAGACCTCTAGAACAGAGACTCACAAACATCCAATTAGTACTCTCGAGCGAAGCTAGAAGGACAGCATACTACAGAGCTGCAACTTCGTTAATATAATTATATAAGCCAAGGGAATATATACTTAAAAATAAAAGAGAAGGAAAATGACCTATTACATAGTAGATTCAGCAGTCTTTATAATGAGGAACTCGAATTTAAACAGTTCACTGATGATTACCGTCCCTTCTATTGTGGATGAGTTAAAAAGTAGGGACTCAATGCTTTGTTATTATCTCGCAAAAGAAGGGGGTTTACGTGTTGAATGGCCAGAACCTGAGATGGTAAAAGAGATTAAGAGAAAGGCTGAGCATACCAGGGATTCAGAAGAACTCTCAAAAGCAGATTTAGAAATTCTTGCCAAAGCTCTTGAATATAGGGATAGAGGAGTACTGATTACAGATGATTATGCAATCCAAAATGTTGCTTTGCAGCTTGGGATTCAGGTTAAACCTGTTGCCCAGAAAAAAATTAAGGACATTATTATCTGGCAAAAGAAGTGTACTGGCTGCAAAAAAACTTTTGATAAGGGAAACATCTGTACCATCTGCGGTTCTTCTCTTAAAAAAAAAAGGAAAAGGATAATAAGAGAAAAAAGTTAATTTTAAGCTTGAAGAAAAAGATATAAAGCTATGATCTCATACTGTCTTAATTGAAAGAATCTATACTTAAACCTAATTTTTTGAGCAGTATTCCAAGTAATGATTGTGCGCAGAATTAACTGCAAAACTAATTTGGAAATACAGCCAGATAAAAACTTCAGGTGGTAATGGAGGCATGAAAAATATAGAGGATTTAATTCAGAAAGCTTTGGAATTGCAGAGCAATGGCCTTGTAACTGGCCAGATTGCCGATGAACTCAACGTTTCTAGAGAAACCGTTACCTGGCTTTTAACCCGTTCAAAAAAAGAAGCAACAGCCCCCGCTCCAAAAGATATTTTTGTAACCTGGAATAGCATAGGGAAAAATGCTCCACGTCTCCACAAAGTCTCGCTTGCTCTCTGTGACATGGTTCTTGAGACTCTTGAGAATACAAATACTAAAGTAGATGTGGTTGTTGGCGTTGCTAATAGTGGTATCCCCTTAGCAAGCCTGATGGCATATGAACTCGGGTCCGGTCTAGCAATATATAATCGTAAAGAACATGATATCGCACATGAAAGTCATAAAGGAACATTAAGTGGAAATTTTGGGTCAGTAACTGGTAAAAACTGCGTAATCGTGGATGATGTTATTACTGTCGGTTCAACAATCAAAGATGTTATTGAGCACCTTAGAGAAAGCGGTGCAAAACCAAGAGTTGTAGTTGTCTTGGTAGACAAAAAGGGGGAAGATACGATCTCTAATGTTCCGATTCAATCTCTCGTAAAAATCGTACGTTTAGATTAATAGCCTATCTGAAAAGTGTTGTGACCTACTGAAGCTTTTACCAAAAAGCGGCATTGCGCCGTTACTTTTCATATTAGCGGATTTACTTCTTTTCTCCGCTTCCTCTCTGCTTCAATCAAATACTTCTTACTCTTTGTCTTCTCTATTCCAATCCATTAATGTCTTCTCAATTGATATCAACGTAAAAATAGTAGTATTGAATATCTCGTCTGGGTGTTGCGGTAACCAACTGATTTCATCAAGAACGTCTTTTGGGAGCCTAACAGGATCATTTAGGTCTTCTCCGATTTTCATGAAATATTCAGTACACCTTAATCCGTACCTGCTGTCATCATAAGCAGTGATAGAAAGATACTGAGTAAACGACCCATCATTCATTATATCTCTT
>PMJC01000297.1 GCA_003157235.1 Methanosarcina sp. | reverse complement strand
GACTTTAAAGGGAATTGAAGCTATGAATATGGTTAAAAATGGACAAATCAATAATCTAAATTACTCTGGTCTTGATGAAGTCAAATATATTAATCAATTATTTGAGATAGTTTTATAATGTTGGTACATTCCCCTCGGATATTTTGCTTGTTATTCATTATCCATATATTTACATGCTTAGTCTGAATTTTTTGCAACGGAAACCGCTAAAGCAGTTACAAAAATGAGCAGAAAGCTATCTAATCAAAAAAAGGACTTTCAGCATAAACTATCTAAAGCTATGGTTGAGAACACTATAGCTAAAACTATCATTGTTGGTGATTTAGATGTTAAATAAATGGTACAACCTGAATTTAAAGATGATGTAAAAGAGAAGAGGACCACGAAAAAATCAAAATCTTTCTACTCAAAGTCTCGGAAACTGGAGTAATTTTTCCGGATTTTTGACCTACAAAGCTGAATTAATGTTTAAGAGAGTAATAAATATCGGCGAACGCAATACGTCTAAAAGTTGCTGTTGTTGTGATAAAAAGCAAGATATGTCAACTTGAAAACGTACTATGGAATTTGATTGTGGGCACATCCTTGATAGAGATAGAAACAGTGCTATTAATATTCTGATACGTTACCTCTCGCAAAATGCCTTGTGGACATGCTATCAGCTGTTTGCTGATAACTTACGAAAAATAGGCACTATTAATAACCAAGGATACTTAGGTATACTTGCGAGATAGTTGTACTCGTAAACGAAGTCTCCGAGTCTTTAGCTGGGGGTAGTTCACATTTTTTGAACAGAATCCCACAAACAAAGGCACTCATTTTTATTCAAATTTATAATTTCGATAATGATATAAATTGCTTCAAACTTTTTTCTTCATACAATTATAAAGTTATACATTATTTTTCTCTAATTTTTGAAATCTTTCTTTTTTAAAAATAAATGATTTTAATAAAAATATTGTACCAGTAGTGAAATCTATTAAATTTGTGTTTTAGCTAATTTCCATACATGAATCTAAGGTGTTCGAAATAAATTCCTCAGGCTCGAGTTTGTTTAAAAAAAATTGTCAGCGGAAATCTTTTTCCTAGAAGGAAAAGATTTATACATATATAGGTGAAGCTATGCTTAATTTTGACAAAATGTAACATTTTCTGAATTTGAAGGATATCCAAATCCTGAGTTATCATAATTAAGCTTCTGGAGGATTTCAATAAACCTCTGATTTTCACGGGTTATTTATATATTACTTATATGTAAATGACAAAATGGAGGGATTTATTACAATACTCTTTAATTTATTTCCTATAGCTTATCGATCTATATGTCATTAAAAATGATCATAATAACTCAAATAATCGAAATCACAGGAAGCGGTAGCAATGTATGAGATTGAGCAGTATTCGAGAAATACATAAATGGATTTTATCGAACTTCAACCCCTTGATATCGAAATATGTGACGTAACACTCCGAGATGGAGAACAGACACCAGGTGTTGTATTCACGAAAGAACAGAAAATGGCAGTTGCCATAGAGCTTGATTCAATGGGTGTTGAGGTTATAGAAGCCGGATTCCCAGTAGTTTCTGCAAAAGAAAAGGAAATAGTGAAGGAAATTGCAAACCAGGGTTTAAATTCAAGGATATGTTGTCTATCAAGAGCAGTAAGAGGAGACGTTGATGCTGCTCTTGATTGTGATGTTGACATAGTAAGTATTTTTATTGCGATGTCCGACATGCATCTCAAATACAAGTATCATAGGAGTCTTGAAGAAATGCTCAGCTGTGCCAAGGAAGTTATTGAATATGCAACTGATCATGGGTTAAAAGTACGCTTTGCAGCTGAGGATTCAAGCCGGACTCCAATAGATCGCCTAAAGCGGGCTTTCAAAGAGGTTGAAACCGAATATAAAGTGCAATATATAAGCCTTGCGGATACAATAGGAATCCTTAATCCAACCACAACTTACTACCTTGTTAACGATATTTACAAATCAGTTAATACTCCCATCTGTATTCACTGCCACGATGACCTTGGAATGGCCACAGCTAATACCCTTGCAGCGGCTGAAGCCGGGGCAAAGCAGCTCCACACAACAGTCAATGCAATCGGGGAACGGGCAGGGAATGCCTCACTTGAAGAAGTTATTGTGGCTCTCAGAGTGCAGTATGGGATTGAACGTTATGATACAACAAAGCTGACCGCACTTTCTAAAATGGTATCCGAATATTCAGGCATCACACCTTCACCAAACAAAGCTATTGTCGGGCGAAATGCTTTCACCCACGAATCAGGGATCCATGTAGCTGCAATCTTGGAAGAGCCGCGAACTTATGAACTCTTCCTCCCGAGTATGGTTGGTGGGAAACGCAATTTAATTGTTGGAAAGCATACCGGCACAAAAGCCCTGAAAGGTATTATCAATAGCATCGGATTTTGTCTTGAACGGGACGAACTCTGTGCTCTTATTGAAAAGGTCAAGGTATGTACAGAAGATAAGCATAAAAGCATATCACGTGAGCAGCTCGAAAAGCTAATCACTCAGGTAAAACAGGAAAAGGAAACTTCAGGAAATAAGGAAAATGGTTTTTTGGCTGAAAATCTATAAAACCATGCAAAATAACAAAATTTTGGTCATGTCCATAGATTGTTGAAAATCATAGGGAATTTCGATAAATTTCCGATTTCAACAAATTGTTTATATCGACTTATATAAGATACCAGCTCAAAATTTTAGTTTATCAAAATCTTCCGTAAACTAAGACTCTCTCTAGATTTTCCCGAAAACAAAAGATATACTAGTTTTTCAAATTTCATCAATGTAGTATGGAGATGACCAAAATTTTAATTATACTTTAATTAATGTTCTATTAAATGATACACATTCTATAAAGTTTTCCACATATAGGACATTAAGCAGCATCATACTGTATTTGAGCCTCTACTGATTCTAAATGAATGTGCTCAAATTGTTGAATTTGTTATACTTAGATTTTTTGAGTTTACATGTCCTGTTCTGTGTGACGGAGGAAAATATATGGTACATTCTACTGAAGGTAATAGAAGATATAAAAAATTCAAGGAAAGTAATGAACGATTTCTTGACGCTCTCGGTCATATATTCGATGAATGGCTTATGAGTAAGGACGCGAAAACTTTCTTAAGGGTGAGGGGTCAGAGTGGTGGCTCTAGGATATCTGTGCTTGATGATGTATATGAAGCAATTATTGAATATATAGAAGGTAATGATGATTTCGTAAAGGATGATTTTGTGCTTGAATTTTGCGAGCTTATAAAAAATGAAAATTTGGATCTTTATGAGCGTTTGATAAGCAAGATTGTTGGTGATTTTGTATTTGATGTTGTAAATGCATATTCTGTGAGTAAGTGAGGATTATGTCTGATGGGCATTTTTATCTCGCTGTTGTCTTTCAGAGCCATTTTAAAAATTGGTTGAGGGTATGCTTTGAGTATTGAATTCTTTGAAGCTATTTTCTATTCAATTTATACCCACAGTTCAATTTCGTTCTTGGCCTTCAGCTGCAGTAATCAACGACTGAACTTTGCCAGTTGAATAAAACTAAGCACTTTTGTTTGTGCTATTCTGTCTAAAGAATACAACCGCAAAAAAGATAACATGCCCTATAATTTCTAACAAAATTTATGCTCCCCCACGGATCGATTCTTATTGTTCAATTATTTTATGAAAAAGTTAATTTTTATGATCTTTTGGCAGGCATAAAAGAAAGGATTTGATAGTATACCGAAAGTTCTGTAAAATCTGATTGATTCTGTATTATTTTCACTTACTACATAAAAAAGGATTCGGAGTCAACAGTTATGCTAACAAAAATTCTGTCATTATTTTTGAGATTTTCTACTATCTTCTATGATTGCCAAAATTTACCAATAATTTAACGATCAATCAACTGCAATCAATTTAAAACTCAAAATATAAAAAAAGATTATTATTTTCTATTTATGCATAGATTTTAAAGTAAAAAAATCTTTATATCTACACGTCAACTTTATGTCACTATTTTTTGCATAAGTAATTCTACTCACAAGCTTAAGAGTATAAATAAACGCATATTACCTAATTTAAACAAACAAGTTGTATCCAGTTCAATTTGCTGTTATGTTTGTAATTCTGATACTAACTGTTGTCTCATTTTCACGATTATAATGCAGGATGCTCACTGCTTCAGATGTGGATACCCTACCTTATAATCGTGATACGCAATATAGATAATTCCTTTCATATCGATTTTATGAAATTTTCACAANNTTCAATAAATTTGACTATATTCTGTTTCAAAATCTCCATATCATTTCTTTTATATAGCTGGTTTACTCCAGGTAATTGTAGGGATCTTTCAGATATTTTAAGTTATAAATTTCTCGAAGGCAACAGGGTATGTTCCTACAGGCACCGTGGCTGTAACAGTGTTTGTGATTGTATTAATTACAGAGACAGTGTTGCTATTATGGTTTGTCACATATACCTTTGATCCATCCGGGGTGACCGCAACTCCTTCAGGATAGTTTCCTACAGGTACAGTGGCTGTAATATTGTTTGTGGTTGTGTTAATTAC
>PMJC01000247.1 GCA_003157235.1 Methanosarcina sp. | reverse complement strand
TATTGGATTATACTTATGAATAATTATTTATATGTGAGGAGGATTCAGCACATAATTTTGCTTTGGCCATTGTTTTAGTAGCTTTTGCTCTTCGAAAACCCCTAATACTCGCAGGTTTATAATTAATTAGAACTTACATAGTTGAAGGATAGAATAAAATCCCGTAACTTTTCCATAACTATTGAAATATAGACAATTAAAATGCTTAATGCTACTATTTTCCAGTTTAACTGCATTGAATCCTAAATTGTAATATAACACTATTTTTATCAACATTATTTACTTTTCTCTTAAAAATGAAAAATAACCAGAAAAAATTAAAACGACTCCTGATCCAAGAGAAAAGATTTTGCTAACAAACCCTGGAAATTTGAAGAATACTATCTAGAAATAGCCTGTCTATTTTGTTGAGAAGTATCAGACAAAAAAACGAATTATATAGAGCATATATAGTGTAATATAGAGCCCATTCTTCATAAGGTCAAGTCCTTGAATTGGTCAGCTAATTTCGATTGCTTTATCTTGTGCTTTGATTGATTAATCAATTTTATTTAATCTATTTAGAACAAGTCCTTCATAGATCCAAGCATTTGAATTCTGTGGGTTGATTACAATTGCTTTCTCAGATACCCTTCTTGTTATGTCTAATTTATTTAAAATAGTTAGCAGAGAAAATTGTAGTTTTAAGGAAGAATAAAATGAGACATCACTAGATTTTGGAATTGTGTCTCCTAATAGAGTTTGTTCCTAAATCGAGTAATTTCTCATATTGAGTTAATCACTAGATTTTTGAACAGAGTCGATTGGGATACGCAAATATTTAAGAATACTTAGATTAAATTTAGGATAATAATTAAAGTTTGTATTTACGTTAACATTGGGGTAAAATAAATGGCTAGAGTCTTAACTGGTGCACTTATAGGTGTGGCTTGTACGGTTATTTTTTATTTCATCCCAGCTGTAAATGCTATAGCTCCTCTGCTAGGTGGTTTTTTAGCTGGTTACTATGCAGAAGGAGATTTTGAAGGAGGCCTTAAAACTGGAGTTCTAATGACTATATTTATGGTCATTCCTGGGATCCTTTTAGGAGGAATGCTTGGATCAATGTTCATAGGTGCTCCAGTTATTGGGACTTTGGTAGCTGCCTCTACCTCTATATTAACACTGATTATCGTAGCACATACCGCTGTGATAGGTATCATCGGTTCAGTACTTGGAGCTATTCTGGGAGAAAAGAAGGTAAACTGACATTGGATCTGATTCTTAAATTTTAAATCTGAAAATCTGGAAAACACTTAAAAAATTTGATTAAATACGATAGACTCAATTCCAAAATGAACATGAAATTCTTCGAATTCTCCACCTGACGGTAGTGTGCCAAAAATTCTGTCAAACATGATATTATGTATCTTTTTCTTTATTAAAAAAAGCAAAATGTAGATAGATTGTTATACTAACAAAATATTTGTCTCTATTGTTTTCATTGATGCACAGTTTTTTGCTATAAAACATATGTATATTTTCAGCGTAAACTCGCCATTACTGTTTCATTCACTAATACTCCTACAACTCACAAACTTAAAAGTATAGAAAAACGTACATCTTAATAGATTATTAGATAAGCGAATTAATTATCATTCTAGTTTGCTTATATAAACAACTTTGATACTAACTGTGATCTCCTTTTTACAAAATAATGAAGGATTCCCACTGCTTCAGATGTATAATTCTTAAGGTATAGAAATATATTTAGTATATTTTATCCCAATTAGATATAAATAAAATTTCACTGAATAATACTTGGTTGAGGTAACGAAATTGAAAAACGGATGAGAAATAATATGGTAAAATGTAGACGCTGACGCCAGGACTGGATCTAACACCTCTGACCATTGTCACTGACGCTATTTTGCTACTATTACCGTCCTTTGTGGCTTCCGCTTACTGCTGTAGCTACAATGAAGCTACGACGAAGGCAACTAACAAAATAATATTTTTCTTTTTTTTGTTAACAGTTTTTTGTAGCATCATTAACTGTTGGAGCAGCAAGTGCATGCAATTCGCATGAACATCCCCATGTAAGTGATAGCTGCAACAGTTGTGGTAGTTCTCATTGTCATACCTGCGGTAGCACCAACTCTCATACATGTGGCAGCTCCCACAGTCATTGCTGTAATGAAAAAATCCCATGTCATCATGGTAGCTGCAACGACGATATCACTTGTGAAAATGATGACTAATTAAAAGTTAAATCATGTGCTAAACTGTTTAGATACATGAAAATACCAGTTCACATCGAGAAAAATATTACGCCTGCCATTGCGTGAATATACTGATATACATTGCGTGACGCACACCATATGACTATTTGTTTGCAATGTATACCATTATCTGTTATTACTCCGTATACTCACATATCCTATCGAGCGTCCATCACTCTCTTACTTTCTACAATATACAGTTATCCACTTAGTTATTTTAAATTAATTATACAAAAAATAGT
>PMJC01000458.1 GCA_003157235.1 Methanosarcina sp. | reverse complement strand
ATTTAAAATGCAAGATTGAATAACCTTAGGGATAGAAAGACACGAAAAAAAATTCTCCATTATTCATTCTCCACAGCCTTTTTCCCATACTGTCGGCAGTTATTAAAAATTGAGTAACTTAAATGTAAACATTTACAATATAAGCTATAATTTATTTTTGGAGGTATAATTCAATACCGAATTTACAATAATATTTCATCGATCGCCAAAATAGATCATTTGTTTGAACAGTTATTGACTGCAACAAATCAAAAAACCTAACACAATCAAAATTGAGTTAGATACTCCACTGCAATAAACTGGGTATATTCGCACCACTGCTTTGAGTACAAAGGAATTATTCGAAATAAAATCTTTTTATTTTGATTATGTAATTATTTTCTTTCTGGTTTTCCCTGATTTTCAACTTAGTTTTTGATTACTTCAGAAATTGTACCATCAATAAAACAACAAAAAAATGTACATTATCGACATCATAAAATCGAATCAAACCCAAAAGAGTACTTTTTATTAATTTTAAAACATATGGATTTCAAATAGTTGATGAAATTATTTTTTGGATGAGATTTTTAACGATACTAATACAATAAAAAAACATTTAATTTCTTATTTTATAGATACAATGATTTCAATAAATGTTCCATCTGATAGTACAAATGTAGCTTAAAATATAGATTAGTTAGTTAATAATCGACATTCTGCTGACGTACATAGAGGTGAAATTAATTTACCTAGTTGTACACTATTACTCATTGAAAGATAAATTAAATTTTAAGCTACTTCATATTGAGAAAAATAGATACATTCTTAAGTGCATCTTCGATAAGTGAGTTAAAACGGTTTTATGGGAAATTTCGATCCCCACAGTAAAATTGTGGTATTTAACTGTAATCAAAAATTTCTTAACTCTTTACCACAAAAAAGAGGGAAACACGGAAACATTTATTTATAATTCCTTAGACCTATTTTTCAATTTATTCAGTGGTTTATTTTCTCATTTAAACCACAGTGAACGAATTAATTAAGTGTACTTTAGAACATAACCATTATAATATACATATATTTATGAAAAGTAATATTATTTATATAAGCGATATAGTATTTTTCTAAACATTAATATCTAATGGCAGTTATAAAAGATGCATATAACTAGCTCCTGAAAATCAGAGATTTATCGAAATTCGGTATAAATAAGTTTGGAACTATTAATGCTTTTAAAAATGTAATTGATTCGTGAATTCACTATTTATACAAAAGTTATTACTTTTCCAAATGAAGAAAGTAGTTTAATTAATTGGAATGAAATTCCATTTTCTTTCAAAACGGGAAAAACAAGAAAAAATGATAAGATTCTTTTTTGAAATCGATGATATAAATTGTTAAGTTGTTTGAAAATTACCTCGTTTTTGTAATAAGAGATCGAATTATAAAATCATTTTCGATATGCAAACAGAATTTTTGTAACGATCTCATTCCAATCATATTTTTTAGCTTTACAAAAGGCTCTCTCAACAGCTTCTTTATAATCAATATCCTCTTGAATTACTTTTTTTATACCGCATCTAACTTCATCTGCATCCAGTTTAACAACAAACCCATCCAGCCCATCATCAACCAATTCCTGTGCTGCGTTGTATCTTTCCGCCACCGTCACCACAGGCACTCCGCAGGCAAAAGCCTCTATTACCACCATTCCGAAACCTTCTCTGCTGGAAGGTAGAACAAGAACCTTGGAAGCCTTGATTTTCCCGATGAGCACACGGTACTCTTGAAAGCCTACAAACTCGAAGTTTCCACGAACTCTAAGCTCTTTTACAAGCTCCATAAGCTCTGCTTTTTCGGTCCCTTCACCAACAATGCAGCATCTGATCTCCGGAAAATCGACTTTAAGAAGGACCACAGCCTTAACCAGGATATCAACATTTTTTTCCTTAATGAGCCTACCTACAAAAATCACGTCGTAGATTTTTCCATCTAGCCCTGCATAAGTTATGCCGCCTTCAGATTCGATCTCTTTAATCATTTCAAGATCTATCCCATTAGGGATAACAGTAATCTTTTCTTCAGGAACCCAAAGGGTTTCAAGCCTCTTCTTCGTCCAATCCGAAACTGCTATGTTTTTATCCGAAATTTTTGAAACATATTTCTCTATAACTTTTCCGAAAAAGCCAGCCTTCCCCAAATATTCATACCAGTAGTCACCCCAAACTTCATGCCATGTGAACACCGAAGGAGTTTTTTTCAGAACTGAGATCACTGTTGTGGTAAAACATGGAAAATATGGAAATACGCTCACATCTATAAGGTCCATTTTTTCCCGCTGGAGATGAAAAAACAATTTCACTGAGAAAATAAGTGCTTCGGAGATTGATCTTCTTCCGTTTACATACAGTTCCATAGCTTTGCAAACACCATGTAAGATCATACCTTCATACTCAATAGTATCTTTTCCTTCCCACCACTTGATCCCAAAAATATGCACTTCATGCCCCTTGGCCGAGAGCCGCTTCCCCAATTCATGGATACGTCGTTCTGCACCGCCTTTGACCCATGGATATACAGCGTCGTATACGAAAGCTATTTTCATTGTATCACTTATTAGTCTGTATCCACTTCCAGTAGCATTACACTAATAAAAATTGCAGAAAAGATTAGCTGAAGCCCAATTGCCGCAAGGACCATTGAAATAACTGCCGATTCCACCTCTGTAAGAGAACCAAATCCAGAAATGATCCAAGTATAGGCGACTTTCAGCCCGAGAATGATGCCAATTCCCAAGATAATGGAACCTACAAATAGTTCTTTTTCGAGGGAATGGTAGTTCAGCAACGTTTTATTTTTTTTGTCAACTTGGTACATGCCGTGGATCAGGCCATAAGTTTTCATATACCCACCAGTAGCAAGAGTTTGTCCGCCAATTATTAAAAGCATACTACCTAAAATAAATGAGTGTAATCTGTTATATGCAGCGCTTTCCGTGAAAAGAAGGGAAGAAGTTATTAAAAAACCCAGGATAAACACAAAAGCACCTGGTAAGTATAGGAAAGGAACTGGCCTATAGAGCATCATGAAGCGGACATGTCTCCAGCCATCCTTGAAGGAGTTCAGTTTGGAAGGAG
>PMJC01000293.1 GCA_003157235.1 Methanosarcina sp. | reverse complement strand
AAAGGATTTTTTGCAACGGAACCCGCTTAAGTATCTAATATTCAGCTCATCCCAAAACCAATTTATTCTCAATCAGTAAGAGATTTAGGACTAATTAAATTATATTTTACTGTTATTATTATAGAATCTTTGTCAAATACTTTAATAAAACTTATATCGATATCTTCGTCATAGTACCAGGAATTCACACTTGAATTTTTGAGGTTTTTGTTTCTTTCTGCGGTGGTTCCGCCAGATATCAAAGAAATTTGTACGTTATCTATGTTTACACCATCAAGGGGGACTATGTTGCTTTTCTTCTCGGTGGGATCATGGAGAATAGCTACAAAAAAGTAATCTTCATATTTTGGAGTATATTTGTCATGGACTCGTTTGATGGTTACTTGCCTCGTAACTGAATCCAGATATTTATGGCTAACTTCGGTAGCCCTATATTCATCATTTGCCTTTTCATCACAGTTAATACCCTTTGCAGCAGAGGAACGGCTTACTCCATCATCAAGGTACATGATGTAGCTCCATCTTGAATCGCCAGGGTATATATTGATTGTGATGGGATTTGGCTCTTTTTGGCTGTTAAGTTCTCCTACATATTACTCTAGTTCAATTGTAGGGATTATAGCACCCTCTCTTACATAGAGAGGCAGGGTAAATGGCAAGTGATTGTCGTCTTCACTGATATCTGCATTATAGTTGATGGTAGTATCGCCCTCGACAGGAGTAGCCAATGGCTGCTTGTTATCCATAAAACAATACCAGTTGCTTCCTGCAGGAAGATATACATCTCTCATTTTTTTGCTTTTATCCAATATAGGGGCTACAAGAAGGTTATTTCCTACAAAAAATTGAGTGCTTAAAAAGTCAAGCTTGTCATTAAACAAAGAATCATCATCGTCGGCGAGGAACATAGCCCTACATATGGGCATGCCATTGAGAGTGTTTTCAAACATCCTGTCATAGAATAGCTGCATAAGCCTGTATCGGAGTTCTATATAGTACTTGCATACAGGAAGCACTGCTCGGTACATATATTTGTAATCGTCTGATACTTGGTCAATCACTGTCTGGTACATGTAAGGTTCTTGAAATACTTTTTTACTACATTCGCCACAGTGGTTCCCAGAGTAGTGGTTCCTGAACCAAGGAAGGAATGCTCCCACAGCTGTCCAGCGTATTAATAACTCTGGATCGGCCCATTGCTCATTATTTTCCTTCTCAAAGCCTCCTATATCCTGTCCTGCTAGCGCATGCCCCGTCAATCCAAGTGCTAGGATCTGGGAAACATTGATTCTTAAAAAATCCCAACTGGAAATATTGTCTCCGGTCCACAACCCTGCAAACCTATGCGCTCCGGTAAAGCAACCCCTACCTATTATGAAGTTGCGGGTGTTTTCTCTTCCTGGCAAGTAGTTTAACCCATAGTAAGTAGCTTTGTGAAGATTATACGCATATAGATTCCACATCTGGATAAAGGGAGTTTTAGGATACTGCGAGGATCTATCACTTTCTTGTTCAAACGCCCTTACAAAATCATTTGTAACCAAAAGCCTCGCCGGAAATGATTTCATGTCTCCATAATTCTGGGCGATACATGGAGTTGTCATATCCTGCCAAACCATTTCCAATTCCATATTAAAAAGATATTTATACTGCTCACCCCACCAGATTCTGACATCTTTCCGCCCAAAGTCCGGGTAATGTCCTGTTATAATACAGCCATTTCCATAATCAACTTCTCCTATATAAGGAGCCCCACTGTTAAAATCCGATCCCGGGTAATCGTACATTTTTTCTTGCCCACCAACGTAACAATAATATCTTCTGGCATCTGAACTTCCTGAATCATAACGTTCGTCAGTAACAAAATATCCTTTATTGACACCATCAAGGTAGGTATTATAAGTTGGATTGTTATCATGGTCTCCTGCATCATATGGATTTTTATTGCTTATTATGGGAGTTATATTTGTACTACACTTAATTCCCATTTTTCTGAGGTTTGAGAACATTCCCTGAGGATCAGGAAACTTTGAAGTGTTGATTGTAAAAGTCTTATAATCTTTCTGTATGTCCACATCTACATGGATGCCATCCAAAGGTATCTTGCATTCCCTGTATTTATTTGCGCAGTGTTCTACCTTATCCCTATTGTCATAGCCATAGCACCCCTGATGGTATCCAAGAGCATACCGTGGCTTCAGCCTGGACTTGCCTACTATGGATGTAAATGCATCTATTATTTCGGTACAATCCTTTCCAAGAAAGAAGTAGTAGTCCATATCTCCAAATCTGCTGCCGAACATGTAGCGTGAAGAGTTAAGATACCCAATATCCATGCAAATCTCTGATGGATTGTCTATAAAAATTCCATATACGCTCTTTTTGCGGGGCACACCGTAAAATTCCATGAAAAACGGATCGGAATGGTATAGAGGCTCTTTTTCATCCAATGGACCGTTATTATATACTTGTGAGTATCCCATGTTATCAAAATTGAAGTATGTAAGCTGGGCAGTATTCTTGGAAAGTTTGATTCCTCCGTGTTCTCCAAATCCTATATATTTGGCTGTTCCTGGCTTGCTTATTGACTGTATTATGTTGTATTCACTGTCAAAACCGTTTTCAATAAAGTATATACTAGGGACGGAAGTTGACTAGACCTGAAACTCCTCGTCACCATCAAACTCGAAAACTGTTATTGAAAATGGCGTAAAATTAACGACCATTTTCATATTAGATTTTCCTTTGGCGTCAAACGTGGTAAGTTCAATACTTCCTGACTTTTGAACAGCATTCACTGTGAAATCGGCGATTTTTTTTCTTAAATTATCAAAATCATCCAAAATAAGCGAGCGAGTGTTGTATGAAGAATAAGTTTCTGCATTTTCTTTTCCGGGATGGAACCTTAGCCTGAATATATCTTCACGCACAAACTGTATAAGCATGTTGTGATTTTTACCTTCACTTCCGGTAAGCCTTAAAGCTACATCCTTATTATCTTTACCGAGGTTCTGAATGGATGCATTTCCGATTGTATGCCAATTTTTGTAATCATCGAAAAAATCCTCTACTTTAACAAACTTGAAACAATTGGTTGTACAAATCAAAATTAACACTCCTTCTTTAATTAACAAAATTACGGTTCCGTTGCAAAAAATCCTTTCTAATGATACAATAGAATAAAACGAAAACCAAAGATAGTAATATGCTATCGAATTCCTTTAAATGGAAGCATTATG
>PMJC01000069.1 GCA_003157235.1 Methanosarcina sp. | reverse complement strand
GCAATGGGAATTATCAGCTTTCTTACGCTGTTTTTTAAGTCATCGAATATTTCAATCCCTTCCTGTTATCTGTTATTCATACTGTACCGTTGCATATTAGCCTTATCTTTTTTGAGAAATACCCAAGCTTAGATACCGAGTTATCAGTTGAGAAGCCCATTTAAAATTTTGAACGGAAGCTTCTAGGATTGAACAGTCGGCTAGGATGATATACCTCGAAGGAAGTTTTAATGATCTTTTTAGGATAAGATAGGTTAGATGAGTTTAAAATTATATGGAGCTGAGAGATGATATAGTAAAAAACACTGGGAAAAATATACGAAAAGTTGACTGTATATAAAAATATGTATCCGTCATGAAGACATGTGATTAAATGAAAACATTTACAGTAATCGGTAAACTACCATAATTACAAATATTATTTACAAATATCTTTTGCCACTACTTGCAAATTAATTAATGTTTTTTTCGTTAAATAAGACTCTAAAATTGAATACCTCAAACATTTAATATTCTTTACATATAGAGTGTTTTATCAGTAGGTAAGAACATGCCCTAAAAACTGGAAAACGACTAATTTTTTTCGTCTTATTTCTAAGTATTTTTGCCCGAGTTAGTAAGTTTAGTAAGCNNTATCTGGATCTTTAGTTTGGCAGGATTTGAAAATAAAGTGCTTCTGCTTAAAATTTCAGGAGCCATCACTCCGGCTTCAGATGATATCATAGTTAATACAATAGCAAAAGCTGAAAATGAAGGTGTTGAAGCTCTTGTAACTAGCCTGGACATACCTGGGGAAGAGTTGGAAGAAACACAGGCAATCATAAGAAAATAGGGGATGCAACAGTTCATATTATCGGATAGGTACCTGGGAGCGGAAAAGCTTGATCAGCTTGTACTTGTTTCTGATGGGAAAGGATGTGGTTACAATGGATCCTTTCACTATGATTGTTCAAGCCAGTCAGCGTAGGTCTCCGTAGATGGGACATAAACATCAATTAGTTATTGATGTACCGTCATTTAGCATAAAAAGAACATTTTTGGTATTTATTTCTTGAATGAATACAAATGCTAGTTAATGATAAGCTTGTATACAATGAGATTGGTCATTTAATACGCTCTGATATGTCATCAATTTGATTATATGCTTTTCAAAATACCCTAAAATTGGGTCCAAATCATGAACTTTCAAAAATGTCTCAAAAGTGATTTCTTATGAAAATAGATTTTCAAGAAGAATTATAATAATGTAGTCATATTCTACAAAATTTTTTTTAGGTAGTTAAGTAAAATTAAAGACTTATTTTAGGCCGATTAGATACTCTTTTTTCTGCCCTTATCCAGAATCCTGCACTTGAAGGAAAAATGAATTGTGGTTTTGTATAGCCTGAGCTTGTGTTATAGGTTATTCTTCTGGCTATTTCCTAAATCTGTCTAAAATATCTGTAAGCACATTGATAGCAAGAGCTCGAGAGCAGTATCGCGTATTTATACTCTAGCTAATGATTACAAAAACTCATATTGATCTTGCAGATAAGGAAATAACAAATACTGCGACTCTGGAAATGATTGTTAAGTCCTCAAAGCGTGATAAGCTTCGAATCATTGCAATATATCTCTGTCACCAAATAATAACATCTGAAAAATTGAAGTCTTTAACCACTACCGAAATAATCTATGAGGTCTACAGAATGATCTGTAAAATCTTAGATGAGGCTCCAACCATTGAGGAAAATATATCATGAAGGCTGACATATCCTGATGACAAGCAACTGATCCATGCAAAAAAAGTAAAAGGCTCAGAAAATACACGATATATTTATCTCACATCTGATATCGAATATGTGATAGATTCGATAATATGTAATAGATTCGATATATACAACTATTTTAAAGGCTCAAATATAGGCAAATTTTAATGATGTTGAATCACATATGATATCCACAATAAAGCCGACTAGGCGAAATATAAGCTGTTGGAGTTTATTTAATTTTCCGTCCTTTTATCCTTTGTCCACAGCTACTCTACTAGTGCATTGATTCCAAAATAGAAATTTATTCAAGAGCTAATCTTGGTTCTGAACACAAATAGGGATGGTTTTATCTCAAGAATTTAAAACGAATGAAGCTAACGCAGCAATTGACCATGCACTTTTATTAAACCCTAATAATTTAACGTACACAGTCTGGAAAGGCATAGTGTTAGGTATGGAAAGTAAAAATAACGACGTACAAGGTTATTTAGATAAAGACTTGATGCTTGATCCAAACAATGCATTCTGCTGTGTTTCAAAGGGAATGGTTGTCAAAGCTAAAGGCGATAAGGCGGAAGAATCTGTTATTATAAAACAGTTTGGAGTATAAACAAATGGGAAAACAAGCATTTAATCAAACAAAAAATCTGGTGCTGAAGGCAATGGTGCACCAGTCGACGGGCCGCCTTAAGATCAGCCGCGAGGCACAGGCTCTGGCGTTTCTGGCGGGAGCCTATTCGATTTTCATAGGCGATAAACTACTGACCATGCCCAAACCCGGTACCAGCGAAGATAATCGATTAATAGCGGCGCTGGGATTGAAGGCTCGCGTACCGGACAAAAAATATGATGAGAGGTGTCGTTGTGAAAAACTTCGCGCCTGATCTCGACCGGCTGAAGGCCATGGGGCGTTATCGTTCGCTCTGCCTTCCTGCGGGAATTGATTTTTCGTCGAATGATTATCTCGGCCTTTCTACACATCCCGCTTTACGACAGGCGGCAATTGAAGCGTTGCAAGGTGGCATAGAAATCGGCGCGACAGCCTCGCGACTTTTACGTGGGCACAGACAGGCACATGAAGAACTGGAATCTTTTGCCGCTGACTATTACGGATGCCCTTGCACTTTGTTTTTTGCCAACGGGTTTCAGGCGAATTACGCCCTTATTACAACGCTGGTAGAACATCATGATGTCGCGATTTTCGATGCCTTGTGTCATGCTAGTATGCGCGATGGGCTACATGCGGCTCAATGCAGGACGGTCAAGATTCCCCATAACAATCTAGAAGCTTT
Organism: Methanosarcina sp.; assembly: GCA_003157235.1. Classification (GTDB taxonomy): domain Archaea; phylum Halobacteriota; class Methanosarcinia; order Methanosarcinales; family Methanosarcinaceae; genus Methanosarcina. The sequence continues at coordinate 5,976 of PMJC01000069.1, read as the reverse complement.
TGAAGATGCGCTTGAGAAGCACGTTGCCGCCGGATGTAATAAATGGATTTTGGTTGAATCCATTTACAGCATGGACGGAGACATCGCGCCGGTACGCGAGCTTCTCATGCTTGCAGAAAAATATGATGCGATTCTGGTCGTTGACGAAGCGCACGGCACGGGTGTTTCCGGCGCTACCGGGCGCGGCGAAACCGAAGGATTCGTGCACGATAGGCTGATTTCGTTGCATACTTGCGGTAAGGCACTTGGGGTCGCGGGTGCGCTTGTTTGCGCGAATGAGAATATCATCGACTATCTCATCAACGCTGCACGACCTTTTATCTATAGTACTGCGCCAATGCCTTTACAGGCGGTTTTGGTTAAACGCGCATTGGAATTGGTGCGCGATGAACCGGAACGGCGCGAACGACTTGCTGCGCTAAAAGCGCTTGTGGCTCGACGGATTCCCGCTTTTGCCGTTAAAAGCCAGATTGTACCGATTATCATCGGTGAAGATGCCNNGAAGGCACAGCACGTTTGCGCTTGTCATTGCATGTGGGGCTGACGGCGCAGGATATAGAAAATTTTGCGCAGGCTTTGGAACGTCTTTTGCCGTCCGGTGTTGGCCTATGACGAAGTCCTTTATCATCAGCGGCACAGATACTGGTATTGGCAAAACTATTGTTGCTGCTATGCTGACTGTCGCCCTGGATGCACAATACTGGAAGCCTCTACAGTCCGGCATCGAAGACGGCACAGATACACAGCGTGTACAGGAGTTGACTGGATTGTCCAATGACCGATTTCTGCCGGAACGCTATATTCTATCGCGTTCGCTATCGCCACATCGCGCGGCCGAGCTGGATGGCGTTGAAATAGGCTTGCTCTCTTTGCCCAAGGTGGACGGCACTTTGATTGTCGAAGGTGCGGGCGGGCTTATGGTTCCGGTAACGCGCAGGAAATTACAGATAGATGTTTTCAAGACGTGGGCTGCACCGGTTGTTTTATGTGCGCAGACGGGGCTTGGAACAATTAACCATACGCTGTTATCCGTTGAGGCCTTGCGCCAACGCGACATGACTTTGCACGGGCTGATTTTTATCGGCGAGGATAATCTTGATACTATGTATACGATTGCCGATTTCTCAGGCGCGCTCGTTCTCGGTCATGTGCCGCATCTGGATGTCATCGACAGAGCCGCATTGTTGGCCGTTTTTGCGCAGAGATTTCGGAAAGAGAATTTTACATGACCCATTCCCCAATTTGGCATCCCTTTACTCAACATGCATTATTACCGGATTCCGTTTTTATCGATAGCTCCGAGGGTGCTTATCTTTATGCCAAGGATGGACGGCGGATTATCGATGCTATTTCTTCGTGGTGGGTTAATATTCACGGGCATAATCATCCAAAGATAGTGGCAGCTGTGCAGGAACAGGCCGCAAAACTCGACCAGATTATCTTTGCCGGATTCACGCATGAACCCGCTGAAAGATTGGCGGAAAAATTGGTGGGGCTCACGCCGCCCAATTTGACGCGTGTATTCTATTCCGACAGCGGTTCGACGGCAGTTGAAGTTGCCTTGAAAATGGCATTGGGATACTGGGCGCACAAAGACAAACCTAGATTGGGCGTTGTGGCGCTTGACCATGCGTATCACGGCGATACTTTCGGTGCGATGTCCGTGGGCTCGCGCGGCGTTTTCAGCGCACCCTATGGTAATTTTCTGTTTGATGTACATCGCCTGCCTTTTCCTGAAACTGATCGCGAACATTTGACTGTAGAGGCCTTCGAGAAGCTTCTCAAAACGCAAACGAACGATATCGCAGCATTGATTGTCGAACCCCTTGTTCTGGGGGCTGCTGGAATGCGGATTTACAGCGCTGCAACGTTGCGTTCGCTGCACGCTTTATGCCGGAGTTACGGCGTGATTTTCATTGCCGATGAAGTCATGACTGGATGGGGACGCACAGGGACGCGCTTTGCCTGCGAACAGGCGCATATAGAACCGGACATTGTATGTTTATCTAAAGGCCTTACCAACGGTTGTTTGCCTATGGCTGCGACGTTAGCGACTGAAGATATTTATCAGGCATTTTACAGCACGGACCGCGCCAAAACTTTCTTCCATTCGACTTCTTTCACAGGAAATCCGCTAGCCTGCGCCGCAGCTTGCGCTTCGATTGATCTATGGAAAGAGAATAACGTGGCAGAGCTCATAAAGACGTTGCATGATCATCAAGCCGCTTTGCTGCCGCGGTTGGCGGCGCGCAAGGATATCGAAAATGTGCGGCATATCGGCACAATTATGGCACTGGACGTATGCGATGTTCGACAAGGGTATTTGTCCGACATTGCACCGAAGCTTTATCGCTATTTCCTGGCGCAGGGTGTGTTGTTACGCCCTATCGGGCAAACGATCTATATGTTGCCACCATATTGCGTTTCACAAGACGATTTGAACTTTATCGTTGGCGTTATTGAAAGGGCACTCGATGCCCTAGCTTGTGGAGATCTTGAGAATATTTGATTTTGTGAACATCGGCAGCTGACCTTATACAAGCTCGAAATCTTATAATTGAACAAATTTCTGAAGTGAAACCACTTTATAAAGCAAAGCTAGATAAATCTCTTCACGCATTACTCAAAGAGAAATACCCTGCTCTTTTTGAAGTATCTGAATAAATCCTTTTTATGACAATACAATTGATCTAACTCTCATGGATGCACAATTTTTAAAGTAAAATCGATGCATTTTCTCAGTTTCAGCTAAAATTAGAGAACATTGGCATCTCAATTTTTGGAAAAGTTAGAGTAAAAGAAATTTTATGTTTTTCAGCACCATAAAATGCACAAAATTGATTTATAAATCATATGTGGTATCAGGCTTAAAGTTTTTAAAGACATTTTAGCCTATTCAGAGCAATGTTTACAGACTTTTTACCTGAAAGGAGCATCCCTTCAAAGATAGGCCCCATTTTTGGAGCGCAGGTTGCTGCATTCGCGGCCATTCCCGCAACAATCGGACCCGGGTAGATCTCCTGAGTTGCATCAACAGTAAGGCGCTCGCCAACCTCTGACCACATGAATTTCTCCCAAGCATCCCTAATTTCCCTATCTTTGAGTTTGGTATTTTTCGGAGAATCGTGTTGCAGACAGCTGCATCGTACCCTGTTCCGTCTATTACGAGTTTTGTGCTGATCATGAGAGGATCCACTTGCAGGTGCTTTTCTGCAACAGGTCCCCAATTGATCACTATGCCAGTAATCTGATCACTTTCCCGGATCATAACGTCTTCAAAATTCACACGATTAAAGACTTCAACCCCTGCTGAAGTTGCACCTGCAGTTAGCTTTCCGACGGATTCAACTGAGTTTGCCACATAATATCCTGGGTGGTATTCCTTATATGAATCCCGAAGTCGTCCAGGATGCAGCGAGCCTCTTCCTGCACAACTAACTATGCGTGGGAACATCATGCCACCAGTCCACATACCACCCTCAAGAGATATCTTCTTTTCATAAATAGCGACTTCTACCCCATCCTCTGCCAGATATTTTGCAGCCACCAGATTTGCAGGCCCTCCTCCTACAAGTGCCACGTCAATATCTGTGTAGTCAGGAAGGTTTTTGAATACTCATCAAAAATTGCTCGTGTGATTATGACTTCGTTGAGTTCCATTTTAATTCCTCATAAAGCTTCCAGTTTTTGAAATTTTTGGGAAAACAGCTCGGCTTTCTCAGAAACAAACAAGAGTATTGTAAAACCTAACCACAGCAAATGAAATTTACATCGTGGTTAGAGATTTGGTAATGTTCAAGACTTATGCAGTTGAATTGGGAAATCAATACACATTAAACCATTAACTATCTAAAATGTGAATTTAATCGAAAAATATATTGCGCTTAATTTTGTACTTCAAGAACTTAAGTCTTTGAATGGTTATTGTTTTTAAACTAATTGAATATTAGTAGGAAAGGAAAAGAAGAATCTTAAAAAAGTCGGACCAACCTTCATATAATACCTACTTCCAACATGTGCGATAAGAAGCTATATTATAAATTTCATCGCTTTGCTACTCTTCTGCATCATGTAATTTTGCTGTAACATGCAGTAACGTTTGTNNATTATCAAATACTTTCCTTCTAATCTGATGTTACTAATCTATCCTTATGAGAATTACTTTATTCAGGAATCTGTAAAAACTTCTTGTTCTTCTTCATAGACTTAATTATCACTGCAATTTAGATTTAGACTCCATAATACAAAGCACCCATGGATCCGTGTAAGATGTGAATAAAGCTTTACTTAAGAATAAAATTAAAATTTATCCAAAAAAGTAATATAAACTGATGCATATGTAATACTTGATAATCTAGATTTGTAAAAATATTCTAGCACTTATATATAGTTGAACTGAAAAAAAAATAGCATCAAATATTTAACTGTTAAAAATATGCGTCAAAATTAAACACACGTTTGTATTTGGAATTCTTAGGCACCAATTAAAGCAATTATTTTTGCCTATATCCAGAGAACAGATACATCCGTATTTTCTGGAGAGAAAGCTAAGGCGGAAATGAACGAAATGATTACCGGAGTCACAATCTGATGTGAGAATATGGATATAATAATTAGGAATTTATCTATTGGGCTGGTATTACTTATAATTTTTGCGCCTCTAGGTTTGCTTGCTGCAGGCACTGCCTATGGTGAATGGGGGCCAGATGAGCTTAAGGATAGAATTGGGTTTGTGCCCCATGGATTGAAGGAGCTCTCTGAATTATGGAATGCTCCAATGCAGGATTATTCATTTCCTGGCAGCGGGGATTCGAGAATCGTATCTTCAGCAGGATACATCTTGTCTGCATTAGTAGGCGTAATAGTTGGTGGTAGTCTCTTGTATTTCATAGGAAAGAAGGTGGTCAAAAACTAGAGCACCATTGCTTTCAGGATCACCATGATCAAAATTTGGATTTATTTAGGAAGGAAAATGAAAACTATGGAATCTAAAATAGCTNNCGCTACTTGTTCTGGTGTGTATTTGCGTACAGGTATTGTATATGAAGGATATGTAAAAAAGACCTAGGAAAGGCAGGTTTTTTGTCATCTGGATTGGAAAAGCTTTCAAATCTATTGAATATGTTATTCTCATACCACTTTATTCCTGATTTCCATAAAGTTATCGGATATATTATAACAGCTGTAATAGGCTTACTATGTGTACATAGATACCTTACTTCATTGGCAAGAGAGCAGTCAACGACTAACAAACTGATGATCATTATTTATTTTTACTGGAGGCATTATGATCCAGGACTAGATGAAAGAAGTGAAAGTAGAACCTTGCGGGTGCTTTGCTGTGCATCATGGCAAAAAAAGATTCATAGATAACACAATTGATGGAATCTTAGGTTTTTTGAGGAAGCTTTTATATCGGAGGGATTCTCCAGAAGAAAAGGTTTTCTGCAGAGCTTGGATCCGAGGGTCAAGTTGCTTTCCATTATGACCGCAATATTCGCAACAAGTTTGATCAAGGACTTGAAATTACTGGTTTTGATTTATACATTCACGTTGTTGCTTGCACATCTCAGTAAAATCAATATCTTATTCTTCATCAAACGAGTTTGGCCCTTTATTCCCATCTTTGCAGGCATCATCATCATACCTATGATTTTCAACATTTTCTTCCCAGGTGATCCATTAATTACATTAGCTTATTTAAGCCCTACCAAACACGTGGGATAACTTACACTACCAGAAAGTATATATATCACCATACAAGGTGTCCATGCAGCAAGTATATTTATTATGCGTGTTGCAACGTGTGTTTCTGCCGTAGTCTTGCTCTTTCTGACCACCCCACAGCAGATTCTTTATAAGTCTCTGCGAACGGTGGGCGTTCCGAAAATATATGTTTTCACGCTGGAGATGACCAACAGGTACCTCTTCCTTTTGATGGATTTAGTCCGAGATATGCATTTTGCCAAAAAAGCA
>PMJC01000073.1 GCA_003157235.1 Methanosarcina sp. | reverse complement strand
CCCTCGTGAAGATTGAATCTCTTTTTCAAACCATGGAATGCGAAGCTTGAACTAATTAATGCAGGCACAGTTTTTTCCGCGTCTTTCAGCGTTTTCCGCGGTTATAAATCCGGATCGAGTTATTCCTCATGGAGTTAAAGAACGGCTTGCGACAATGGAGCTCAAAGATATAGTTGAGAAAGGAATCTTTGAAAAGGTAGGGGCAGAGGAAGGTGAACTCACCGCATTAAAAATATCCTGTATTTAAGCTTCAGTAATTCCGCAAAGTCCGTATAAACCTTCGCTAAAGCCTCATAAGCTTCATAAGCCTCATAAGCGCATAAAAATCTCACAAATATCGTAAAGCCGCAGTGACCTGTTTCCTTAACGAAGCAAATAAGAGAAGGATGTCGGGTGAAACGGGAATTATAGGTAACAGAATATGATTATGGCTTTGAAAAATGATCGCGGTCGAATGTCTAACCTAACAAGTAACTGAACAAGAACCGAACAAGGACGAACAGAAGAGGCAATTGGACTCCACCTTGAGGTTGAGGCAAAGAAAGGAGAGAAATCGCCTTGATTAGGATGGGGTGGCTGGATTTCAAGTAACTGAATAATACTACTATTTAGGGAAATAATGATGAGTGGGTATCTATCAGAACAAAAAACCGTGACGTATTTATTAAAGATGCAAAAATATGAGGAAGAATGATGAACCTGAAATGTTAAGTGACAGAAAAAGATTACTACCTTAAAAACGACAGCATTACCTGAATTTGAGTAAAAAATACAGCACATCTAACAGTCGCTAGTTAATGATATGCCTAAAAAGACTGAGTTGCAACCTGAAAATAAAAAAAGGTTGCCATCTTGAACGCCTGCTACGAGTTCAGGACTTTGGGAAATTAACAGACTTAGGAATGGCTTAAAAATAACTTCAAGTTTTCACTATTGGAATAGCTCTAAAATTCCATTTTAAACTAACCATCAAGATCAATATCGATAATGGAAATGCTTGAAATTATATTTTCGTCGTTCCTTAGCTTCATCGTACTACATCACACGCGCATAATTTAGAACCCACAGAATAAGAATCCCCAAGGTAGCCAGATAGTTGAAACTATTACTACTCAAAGACTTTATCCCCCCAAAAGTTGATTTTTTTATACAACCATAGATATATCGTTAATACTTTTAAAGATTTCATAGCCCAAAAATTCGATAAAATTCGGAAATAAATTATACTGCGGCACTAATATCATTAAATATATCATTAATAACCTTAACTCCCATTTTTTGTAGGGAATACATTAAATCTGAGAGCTTTATCTAATTCCCTTACTTTCTTAGGAACTTCAGTAACGATATTCTTCTCACCGAAATCTATATTCTTCACTTTTCTAAATTTCAACAAAATGTCATTGGGTGAGAATTTATCATTAATCTCAGCTTTTTTAAGAGCTTTCAATATTTTGCAATAAGCGTATAATGAGAGAAATGCCACAAATATATGTCCATAAACACTCTCATCATCATGAAGGTACAATTTATCAGCATCTAGTGTTGTCTTGTATGCATCAAACAGTTTTTCTATAGAATCTCTCTTTTTGTAAAGTTCATACATCTCCTTCTTTCCTATATCATAATTGGAGATGATAAGAAACCGACCTGCTCTTTTTTGTTTCAAAGAGTAATCCTCATCATTAATCTTCCCTTCCTCTCTTTTTCTGAAGATTGTTTTCAGTTCTTCAAGTTTCAGATCCTGGTCTTCATACATATACAAAAATAAATTTCCCAACTTCCTTTTCCCACAGTTGATCAGCCGATCATGATAAATGAATTCCTCATTAAGGTGTATTCTTGTGTCATAATAATGACTGTTTCTTTTCGTTGGTAACACAAATTTAACATGCTTATTCTCTAAAAATTTAAGGACATCTTCGGAGAAAAAACCACGATCAAGAAGAAGTAACTTATCGCTAATATCCAATTCTTCAATAGTTTTGTATAACGTACTTATGTCCCTTACACTACCTGGAACTGACTTGATCATAGTAGGCATTTCACTATCAAGACCACAAAGAAGAGCAAAGTTGATTTGAGGAACTTGAATATGATCTTTATTGTAACCTTTCTCCGCCTGAAGAATACCCTTGGATCGAGAGAAGCAGGTACTTAAATCATATACAAGCTGAGTGTCTGAATTCTTAAGATGANNATTCAAGTTTGGTTTTAGACCTTCAGGATCATAGAGATCTTCCCAACTATCTTTGATTCTTTTGAGAGGAGTATAACCATTAACACGAACTATTGACATTGCGTAGAGTTCTTTCCAATGATCGGGGAAGGTCGCCATTAGATGAGGCTTGATTTCTGCCATTGCATTACGTAGAATTATTGAGTTTCCAAAGTCTGTGACAGATCGAGGTATAGATGCCNNTGTTAGCTTTAGGTTTCTCGCCTTTGGGTATAAATCCATGAATTTTGTCAAGCCTGCCAAGGTAGACCGACACTTTGCGACCTTTCTTGATTTCCTTGTCATATCTACTCGTAGAGTGGTAGACATAATGACAACTGTCTCGGACTTTGATCTCAAGACACTTTTCCCCAGCTTTATGCTGTTCGTCAAGCCAATCTTTTGCCCAGGGTTCCATATTCCCTATGTTATGGGGAACATAATATAAATAGGTTACTATACTTATTCGGCCATTAAAGATTGAAAAGATAGAAGTCAAATAAAAACAAGGATATATTCCCTACATAAAAAGAAAGTTAAGGTAAAAAATATTAAAATTTTTGCGTATGATATTCTTTCAGTCTTCTCAGGATATATTTTTCTGATTTTTGATAAGCAACAAAGATTAGAAAATATAATACTAACCATATTATATATTTTAATTTTATACTATTATTAAGTTATTCCCAAATCCACC
>PMJC01000023.1:4239-4612 GCA_003157235.1 Methanosarcina sp. | reverse complement strand
ATAATTTGGCAGACGGGCAATTTCGTACCAAAAACCCTGATATTTTTTTAAATCAACAGTTGTTACAACTGAGGGTACTTTCTGGAATTGTACTGAACTGAAGAACATAATTGTAAAAAGTGTTAACGCGGTTTTTTTCATTTTAGAAATTTACTTTAGAACAATTTAAGTCAGAATCTGTTCGAATTTTTTTTATTTCGGGTCAGGTTTTTTAGGGTTGATTTGACAATAAGCCTCTTCCCCTCTCTTCAATTATTAACACTCTATTAACAACATTTCAATGTTTTTGCAACTTTCAGGCATAAAATTTGTAACATAAATGATAATAAGTAAAAGCATAAAAAATTTAAAAAAGAGATTCGAGGAGGGAAGT
>PMJC01000023.1:0-4056 GCA_003157235.1 Methanosarcina sp. | reverse complement strand
AGTTTTAAACTATATGGAAGAGACCAAAATCAACGCTGTCCGGCAGAATCAGAGATATACCGATTCATCTTCCTGGTGGATGGGTAGTGATGGGTTCTATTACGGAGCTTTTGGTTTGGGCTGGGGCTGGCCTTATGGCTACATGGGCTGGGGCTGGGGACCAACATTAGTGTTCAACTACCGTGGAGGCTATGGTGGTGGATTTCATGGCGGATTCCATGGTGGAGGAGGTTTCCATGGAGGAAGAGGAAGGTAAAGATTTGTTTAACCGACTGCAATTAATAAAGCCCTGCCGTATACTGGCAAGGCTTTTTTTGTTGGATTACTCTGATGAAATCATTTATTATCAAGAAGTTTATTTTTTACTTGGAAAGAAACACTGTCGCATACACTGAATGCCGTAAAAATTCCTAACCCGTTGTTGATATTAGTAAAAGGCTCATTTAGATTTATAGTATTCTGGGTGCTGCTCTGATAAAGACTCGCATAATCCTTAGTGACCTTATACAATTTAAATTCATAATGCCCGTAATTCCCAACCGTAGAAAATAATGAGATCCTGTAAAGAGAATCCTGGATAGGTCTTGTCTGAAATGTTCTCGCCAGGTTGATTGTTCCTGTTCCTGTTCCTGTTCCGGGGTATCCGCCGTCGCCAAACCCGCCTGATGTTGCACTCACTGTCACAGGTGTTAGGATGCTGTCTTTATTTTCAAGTATTACAAAGTAATAATCCCTGTTGGGATTGCTCCAGCTGACAAGCAAAGATGAATCTCTTAATTCGCTCATCGTTAGCGTGGTGTCGACCAAAAGCTCATTTTCAGAAATTTTTAGTCCTGATGCACTGCCAGGTACGGTGGTTTGAGAAGTTATCTGCTGGTTGTTGTATATTATGTTCAGAGAATATGTTTCTCCTGCATTGATGGTAAGATTATTACCGGGATAGTCGTAATATCCTTGTCTGACTGATGGCTGAAGATTATATGTAATTCCATTTGATGCGATTGAAACAGTTGCATCTGAAACTCCGTGGAAAACAGTATCAGAACTATTGAAATACACAGCCTGTGAAATTCTTATACTATCCACCGGTCTGCCTGCATATAAATAGCCTTCAACGACTATTAAACCGGAATGCCCGTTATTCAGTTGTTCTTTCTCACACCCAGTAAGGAAACCACATATGACAATTGCTATGATGATTTTGCTCATAGGTTATTACTATTTAAAATCGATTGCAAATGAAAGGTTTGGAGTAAATCCCAGGTAGTTTACGTTGGTTATATTAAGCTGGTATCCCTGTGGACTGAATTCCTTATACCAAATGTTTTGGTGATTCAGAAGGTTGAAAACAGAAGCAGAAATATGCATTTTTGCTNNAATCTGTCTCCGTTTTTTTCATTAAGATGGTAATAAGTATTTGTTGTACCATCAAGCATTGTAAGCTGGTAAAGACTCTCGGGAGCAGTGTACGGTTTCCCGGTGGCATACACAAAAGTGGCAGCAAAATCCCATTTTCTTATTTTACGATTCACAACGGCTTTTACCTCGTGTGTCTGGTCCTGGTCAGCATAAAAAGATTTTCCGTAATTTAAATCCGGAAAATTATAGATAGCCGATCCTATTGTATAGCATAACCATCCTGTTGTATTGCCAAACTTTTTCTGAGCAAGGAATTCAATTCCTTTTTCAATACCAGTTCCAGAGTATATATTCTCTGTGTTTGTCGGCGCAAGAAAATTTCTTGTGGTGCGCTGTGATTCTTCCAGAACATTATCCAGGCTTTTGTAGTATCCTTCCACATTAAAAAGCCAGTTTCCATTTTCATAGGTAGCGCCGGCAACATAGTGAAAGGCCCAGCTTACCGGCACATCAGTCTTGTTATCGAGAACCCAGTATTCTTTGTTACCTTCAAGAATGTCTTCCTGTGTAACGCAGGAAACAAACTGGTAATATTTGCCAAAGGCTGCTTTCAGTGAAATGTTCTTACTAAGGTTAAATATTATTGAAGCACGCGGTTCGGAATAGAATCCGGAAGTTCCTGCAAAATACGAGCCCCTGTAACCTGCCAGCAAGTGCAGTTTTTTTGTAATCTCTACATTGTCCTGTACATAGAAAGAGTACAGGATTGCTTTTCCGTTAACAGTAAGGGTATCTGTTCGCTGGCCGGTGTACTTGATATTGTATTGGGTAATTTCTGTTCCGAAATCAACCTGATTGCTATTCCCAATTTTCCATTCGTTTTTAAATCGGAATGTAAGATCCTTTATATTATTTGACAGGTTTGCATTATCAAATGCCTGTGAACTGCTTAACTGTGTGCCTGTTCCTTCGGAACTGTATTCACGATCGGTAAGATTAAAATAGTTTGAATAGGAAATGAAAACATGGCTGTCAAAATTATCATTCCATTTTCTTAACCACTGAGCGCTTATTCCCGTATTTCCCCAGTTGGTAAGATTTGTGAGTCCTCCGCTTGAACCATTCCTGGAAAATCCCGAAGAAATACTCTGCGATTGATCAAGTTTATCTTCCCCATTATAAAAGCTCACGAAAATCTCATCTTTCGATGATGGTTTATAGGTTATTTTTGAGTTTAGGTCATAAAAATGGAAAGTCGGAGTAACGCTCTGTTGCTGAAAAGAACGGCCTCCTCCGAAACCACCGGTCGGTTGGGTGCTCACACTGGTTGTGGTCTGATTGTACATATTAAAAATCTTATTATATAATCCGGTCTGGATAATATCAGAATATGAACGGCGGGCAGCAATTTGTAGTGAGACCTTATCTTTTACAACAGGTACCTCGAAATAGACATTTGCACTTAAAAGGCTTACTCCCCCTCCTCCCTTTAAATGTTCCATATCAGCCGGTTTCCCGGTTATATTCATTACGCTCGACAGACGACCTCCATATAAAGCAGGAAAGCCGCCTTTCATCAGTTCTATATCATCAATGGTATTTGCATTAAAAGCGCTAAAAAAGCCAAAAAAATGATCAACATGATAGATGGTCATCCCATCGAATAGGATAAGATTCTGATCAGGAGTTCCCCCCCTGACATATAATCCGGAAGAAGATTCATTCGTACCGGATATACCAGGTAACAGCTGAAATGAACGCATGACATCCACTTCTCCCAGATTTGGTAATTTTGCAATTAGTTTCGGAGAAATTCTTACCGAACTGATCTCATCTGATGATAAACGAACTATTTTTTCTTTTTCCTGGACAATAAGCACTTCTGCAAGTTTTTCATTTTCTTTTGAAAGACGTATAGTTAAGCCACTGTACGACTCATTCGGGTTAAGTTTGATTTCCTTGGTTCGGTAACCGACATATGTAACTTCAAGAGTACATGTATCATTGGGAACATCTATTTCAAAGTATCCATTCTCTTTTGTCTGCATTGCAATATTGCTACCCTTTATTCTGATTGTTGCAAAAGCCAGTGGTGAAGTGTCAGTGCTATTAGTCACCTGCCCGGAGACATGAATTATCCTAATATTCTTTTCATTTGCTTTCAAGAGTTGACAATTAACTGCCAGCAATACTATGAAAATACACGATAAAATAAATTTCACCTTTTTCCAGTTTTAGAATTATTAGATTGAATATTTGAAAAACGACTGCTTTATCCTATTTATTATTTTAAAACGGTAATATTTTTATACTATAGTTCTATTATCCTGATATTTTCAGGCTGTATCAGAGTATTTGACTCTCATTGTCGTTTTGGTTGGCGAGTCCAATAATCAGAGTATTGTCAGGATTAATCTGCCTGAGATACTTCTGTTCCTCAGGGAATGAGTTCAATGTTACGGATCTGAACTCGTGGTTGGGCTCAATTGGCAAAAACAATGAAATAAATTAGTTATTTCATATTTGCTGATTTGCACAAAAAGTTTAGCTTTAACATTAGAATTTATACATTTTGTTATGAAAGTTGCTGTTACCGGAGCCAGTGGACACATCGGAAATTGCCTTGTACAGGAACTAAAAAAACAGGGGGCCGGGATAAAAGTTCTGGTTCACAATTTCAGAAGCGTTCTGGATGAA
>PMJC01000019.1 GCA_003157235.1 Methanosarcina sp. | reverse complement strand
ATGGCTCAATAATTTTGCATACAAAACCCCGATTAGCATGTGGCTCCTAATATTATCAGGATTGTTTACTTTGTCGATAGGATTAATCACAGTAAGCTGGGCTGCAAATAAAGCCGCAATGACAAATCCAGCTGAGACTCTTCGTAAAGAATAATGGTAATCATGAATACAAAATGCAAAATCGCTTGAAAATCAAAACTTAATAAAAGAAATTATGTTCATCAATTATTTCAAAAACGCGATAAGGATTTTGATATCTCAAAGATTCTATTCTTTTATTAATATTTTAGGACTATCTATTGGCATTACGGCCTGCATTCTTGTTAGTCTTTATGTCAAACATGAATTAAGCTATGACGGGTACCACAAAAATGCTGAGAATATTTATCGCATTGAATTCAGCGTTACCCAGTCAGGTGTTACAAACCGTATGGCTCAATCACAAGCTTTGTTAGGCCCCACTCTTAAAAATGAATACCCTGAGATTAAGAAACTTTCACGAATCTATTTTTCAGAACGCAACCTGGTTAAAGCCGGAGACAAAAATAATTATGAAGACAGAATTTCATACGCTGATTCTACATTCTTCGAGATTTTCTCCTATCAGGCGGTTGCCGGCGACATAGCTCAGTTCCTTAAAAAACCTAACAGCATAATAATAACCGAATCAACTGCTAACAAGTACTTTGGAAAAGAAAACCCGCTGGGGAAAATTATTGAAATAGATAACCAGTATAGTTTTGAAGTAACAGGAGTTATTAAAGATGTACCCGTCAACTCCCATTTCAGGTTTGACTTCATAGCTCCATATTCTTCGCTTGATAAACAACCGGTGGCTAACTATTTTCCTCAATGGGGCGCTACTTTTGGCTCGTACACCTATATGCTTGCTGATAATGGATTTGATCCTCAAGCTTTTGAAAAAAAGACAGATAATTTTTTTGCAACCCACACAGATATAAAAAAGGGTGGCTGGAGAGTTGTAGTCCGTCCTTTATTGGATATACATCTTAATTCTCATTCATCTGATGAAATAGAAGAAAACAGTTCGATGTCGAGGATAATTATTCTCAGTTCTATTGCACTGTTTATCTTACTTCTGGCATGCATAAATTTTGTGAATCTTTCTACAGCGAGGTCATCAAAACGAGCCATGGAAATTGGCATGCGGAAGACTATTGGCGCTGCCAGATCTCAGCTGATACAACAATTTCTTAGCGAATCTGTCTTGATTTCAATAGTTGCACTATTTATTTCCATAATCACTGTCAAACTTGTGATGCCCTTTTTTTCATCGTTGGTCGGAACTCAAATAGAATTTAATTATAGCCATAACTGGACAACCATTATTTTAATTGTCGGAGGTACATTAATTATTGGCATTCTGTCAGGACTCTATCCGGCTATGTTTATTTCTTCTTATCAGCCTGTCGAAGCAATAAAAGGGATCAATTCTTCCCATAGTGGAATGAATAAGGCATTATATCTTCGAAAAGGGCTGGTTATACTTCAGTTTTCTATTTCAATAATCCTGATTGCAGGAACAATAATTGTCAATCTCCAACTCAGGTACTTACGAAATTATGACATGGGCTTTGATAAGAAGTATATGATAGTCCTGCCTGTTCATGTGGAAGTTAGCAATAATTATAAAACAATAAAAAATGAACTGAAAAATATTCCGGAGGTGTCAAGTGTAACAACGGGATTAAGTGCACCAACAAGTAGAAACAATTATGGTACCGATTGCAGACCAAATGGAATGAGTAATGATATCGGAGCTTTCGGAATAGAGGTAAACTCTGTGGATTATGATTACATGAAACATTTCGGAGTAAAACTGGTTGCCGGACGATATTTCTCTGAAGATTTTCCCGGTGATTTTCCGAATTCTATGGTAATAAATGAAAAGATGGTCAGGAGTCTTGGTTTTAAAAATGCCCAGGATGTAATTGGAAAATCTTATCCTCTTGCATTGAATGGTTTCAAACCGCAGGTCATCGGTGTAATAAAGGACTTTAATTCCAGCTCACTTCACAACGAAATAACCTCTCAGGTATTTATGATCTATCCTCACTGGTTTAAGGAATTTGTCGTAAAAGTACAATCGGCAAACATGCCTTCAACCATCAATAGCTTAAAAGATGTATGGATGAAGTTCTTTCCTCAATATCCTTTTGAATATAGTTTCCTCGATGAATCAATTGATAAGATGTATAAATCAGAAGAACAATATTCAAAAGTGATCTTAACATTTTCAGTTGTTGCATTATTCATAGCTTGCCTTGGATTATTAGGTTTATCGTCATATGTAACAGAACAGCGTAAAAAGGAGATTGGTATTAGAAAAGTACAGGGAGCATCAGTAAAAAGTATTGTTCAACTTGTTTCAAGCGATTTTATGATTCTTGTATTAGTTTCAAATGTAATTGCCTGGCCTTTAGCCTATTTCTTTATGAAAAAATGGCTGATAAGTTTTGCTTCCAGGATTGATGTTAGTTTATGGATCTTTATTTTAGCCGGTGGACTGGCATTCTCTATCGCACTTATTACCGTAGGCTTTCAGGCTGTAATAGTTGCAGTTGCCAATCCTGTAAACAGTATAGAATAAGTACATCATTAATATTTACCGATTCCTCAGGCGGAAATTAATATTCGCATTTAGAATCACGGAAATGTTACCTAGAATAGCATTGTAACAGTTGTACCTTCCCCTGGAGTGGATTCACAAGTAATATTCCCGTTATGAAGACGGACTATTTGTCGCGACAGGCTCAATCCTATACCGGAACCGGTTTCTTTTGTTGTAAAAAATGGTACAAAAATTTTCTCAAGAGTTTCAGCATCCATACCAGGACCATTATCTTTTATTGTCAGTACTACACGTCCATCTGTGTCCCTGTCAGCATTTAGAGATATAAAATCATCTTCTTTACAATTCCCGAATGCTTCAATAGAATTTTTAACAACATTAATAAAAACCTGTGCAAGAAGCTTGTCATCAGCCACCAAAGCTATTTCATCATGTGTCACACTTGAAGTGATAAGAGGCCTTACTTCATATTTGTCATTATCAGTATCAAAGCCACTGTTTACCAATATCATTATACGTTCAAAAAACTCTTTGATATTTACCCTGGTAAACTCCGGTTTTGGAAGTTGAGTCAGACTTCTGTACGACTCGACAAAATGTATTAAGCCCTTGCCATGATCCTCAATTATATTTAGTCCGCGGATTGTATCCGAAATTATCCTTGGTGTAATTTTATCAGGACTTGTCTGATCTTCTCCTGATTTATAGAAACCTGAAAGTGTTGAGCTGAGAGATGTTATT
>PMJC01000358.1 GCA_003157235.1 Methanosarcina sp. | reverse complement strand
AGTTAATCTTCTTTTTTGATCACTTTGCATTTATAAGTGTTTCCTGTTATCTAGTCTTTATTTACATCAATTAGTATTGAGACTGCTAGTCTTAATACCGATTCTTGAGAATGGAATACTGTCCTCACAGTATTCTTTTTTAGTTCCGTGTTAGTTTTTTATCATATTTGTTGTTTTTATTTTTTTCCAAGTTTTTCTCTGAAAATTGCATGAATTCATTATATTGTACTGAATGCTTTCAAGTGTAACAGCTATGTTTTTATACCAAATACTATCAAGTTCCCTAATCAGGTCATAAAGTTTTTATCCTCTATTAATTCTTTCTTAACCTGGCAGCCACTTCGTTTTGCTTTTTTAGTACCTCCCTTTAATCAGAAATATATGGATGGGTAGATAAATAACAAATTTTGCAGGTATAAGCACTCTGCTAGCTGCTTTTATTTCAAAAGTTAAGGATGTTACGATACTATGAAGAAAATTAATGAATATTTCCAATCAAGTGGCTGATAATCGGATTTCTATGATAATAACATTTGGGAACGGAGAAAAATACATGCTAAATGAAACATATTGAACATAATTATTGTATTAAATACGATTATATTTATATGTCAAAATTTATTATTAGTATTAAATGCGAATTAATGTTACATTATTTCATATGCAACTCTATGTATCTACTTTTCTGTTGTTCACAAAGTGATTGAAACTTAATCTATTGATAATGGGATTTATCAAGCTATTGATGCAGGTATTACAAAGCTAGTAACTGATGTCAATGCTGACTGTAAATTCTTTGAAATCAAAACTACTATATCATATCAATATTAAAAACCAAAATTATATTCTATAAAGTCTCGAAGGGATCATTGTGACGGAAAAAGGAAAGTTCTATAAAAAAATAAAAATACATTCGACGCATAAGACTTTTGAAAAATGGCAAAAAATTCAATAAATTAATGAATTTTCAATATGAATTTTCTTGTAAAATGGTTAATAATATCAAAGATAATACTCTGATTATAGAAGATTTGAAAGTCAAAGAAATGGCTCAATCTAAAAAAAGGAAAAAAGGCATTCTCAAAATATATCAACTCAGAATCAAGGTTATCTTTCCGATCTCATCGAATTTTTATCTATGAGTGCGAACTCATAGATAAAAGTTTTAAAAAAGATGAAAGCTATACTTCCAAAGAGTGTTGCGTTTGTGGAACTAGATAAAAAATGTATCTTTGGTAATGAACTATAAATTGAGATTGTGGAAATGTTATTGATCGAGACAGAAATAGTTCAATTAATATCATGAAACTTTTTCTATCACAGAATGCTTTATATAACAGCTATCAATATTTTGTTGACAGTCTTCAACAAAAAAGCTTGCTGTTGGTTAGAAGTAGTGATATTCATAATCAAATGATTTAAGTACTCGAAGTAAGCTCCTCCCTCGACGCATCAGCGTCATGGAAGGAAAGTTCACTTGTACTTTTCAAGAAGCTCATTTGCCCTAATCATATCTTTTTTCGCTATAATTACAACTTGAAAAAAATCATTTACTCCATCTGATTTTTCTCCAAGGTCAAAATGAATACCTTCAGCCTTGAGATCATTCATTACGGCTTGTAAGACATAGCCCATTACTATGAACTGTGTTTTTTCATTCGTCTCATTAATGGTCATTGTCGATACCTACTGTTATAATATAGACTTAAGTCTGAATTGTGAGGTTCTGCCATTCGTTATCAATTAGCACTACTTCCGACCTAAAAGTTCTTCAGGTTTTCATTCCTTTCCCTGCTTATTAATGAGTTTTAAGATAAACATTGGTTGGTATATGTATGTTTCACCCAATTGAAAATAATCGGTCAAATATTCTCCATTCAGATTTGATACCGAAATTGGCTTCAGTAAAGCAACACTATAAAGTATATTAATATCACAAAAACAGGTAGTAAATAACTTTTTTGTATGGTTATCTCTAATATAATAGTATAATATTATATTTAATATTAAACCTGTTACTTCAACTTAATCATGAGAATATTTGGTACAGAGGATTTCGATAAGTTCCCATATTTCGTAGTATGCTTATAAATGGAATGCAAAATTATTCGTGAAAATCATAGGTTTATTAAAATCCTCTATCTTTAAGGTTAGATAATGGTTAGATGGAAGGAAATTATTTAAGTAAGATTAAACAAAAAAATACTTTACGGTTGAAGGTCAGTATTTAATTAAATTAATATTATTAATTTATAAGGAAATTTCTTTAAAGAATTCCTCAGATTCAGAAATTAATGACTAGTTGGTTTTCTTCTGTATATTCCAGAAAAAGTTCGGTTACATCTTTCGAACAGATAAATTCAATTCCTGGGATCAATTCTTCTTTTTTAAGCCCTATCATATCCGAAGCAAGCTGACAGCACCGAATTTCTACTCCCATATCTATGCATTCTTGAACAGAATTATCATACTTAGGTGAACCTCTTGATTTATCTCTTTTTGCAAGCAACACTCCCATAGGTCCCCACAGAATGACCAGTACTTTAAGTCCCTTACTTCTATAATATTTTGCAAATTTGAGAGTTTCCTGTGGGCTGGTGCTCTCATATACCATATTTTTGAGTAGCAATAATACTTTTTCGACTTTTGTCATAAGAACCCCAGGTCTAAACAATACATTTCTGAAACAGATAACTTGGATCTATATAAAGTTTCACCTTGAAGACATCCAAAATACATAATGAACAAGTTTTTTATCATTTCAAGATGAAGCTTGAAAAGTCTGCAAAAATTACTTTCTTTCAAGTATGTAGTATCGGACATAATTGTGGCATGATACAATATTTTTGTAAAATTACTCTAAATTATTTACTAAGATTTAATCGGGAAAAAATCAAGAGCTTCACTTTCGGTTAATGGTATCTAGANNAGAGGAGATTATAATAAAAATAAAATCATTTTCTTTTGAGCTGTTGAGGAACAAAATTATAACTGAATATGAGTAGTCATTTGGAGCTACAGCAAATAGAACTACTGTTCGCTTGGACTTCTTTATATAAATTCAATTCCCATCTTTATATCAACATGAAATTTGATCTTCACGTGCATTCCGATCATTCAAAAGATAGCAAATCGAGTCATGATGAAATCTTAGAGGTCGTCCTTAAAAGGGGCCTTGACGGCTTTGCTATCTGTGACCATGACACCGTGGAAGGTGGGCTTGCCTGTGAAAAAAGAGCCTTAGAACTTGGTTTTGACATTACAGTCATTCCCGGAGTAGAGGTGACATCTTCAAAAGGACACATTCTGGTTCTGGGAATCAGGAAAAATATAGAGTCTTTATTGAGTCCGGAAGAAACGATAGCTTGGGCCAGGAAACTTGGAGGCACGGTTATCATACCTCACCCTTTCAAACAAAGTTCTCATGGGATAGGAAGTTTTGAAGGGCTTGATATAGATGCGGTTGAGGTATTCAATTCCCGTTGCATTTTAAACAATGCCAACCTTAAAGCCGAAACAGAGGCAAAAAGACTCGGAATTCCAGGTGTCGGAGGAAGTGATTCCCATGTTCCAGAAATGGTAGGTCAGGCATATACCGAGATTGATGCCTCTGAAAATACCATGGAAGCTGTGCTCAGGGCAATAAGGAAAGGAAAAGTGGTACCTGAAGGCAAAAATACACCACTGCCAATCATCCTGAAACAGATGTTAGTTAGTGTGAAGCGAAAACTAAAGAAGCGATTGGGTAAATTGATCAAAATATAGGAATTATTCATCTTGGGAAAAAAAACCAGATTAATAGATTTTTAATCACGGTTTAATGGGTAAGTTTTTTGGAATCCATTTTCTTGAGACTTTTATCTTTTTTGTCTTCATATCTTTAACTCTAAGGCTTGGAGTCACCTTCTTCGGAGGGTATCATTCCTCTACAGGGAGGGGTAGTTCACAAAGAATCTGATAGGAAGATTTTTCTGATAATTTTTATTATTTAAATTGGTGAAAATTTTGATTCGGACATTCATAGCAGTTGAGCTAGATCCCTGTTTTAGGGAAAAGATCCGGGAACTCCAGGCCCGATTCTTTTGTTTTAATCTGAAGTTTGTTGAGCCTGAAATTGTTCACATCACTTTGAAGTTCCTGGGGGATGTGGATGAATCAAGGATCCCACTAATTTCTTCAGCTCTTGATTCCATGACATGTGAGCCTTTCGAAGCGATAATTGGGGGACTGGGGGTCTTCCCGAATCCTTTAAATCCTAAAGTTCTCTGGTTGGGTGCAGCCGGAAAATTCAGAATTTTGCATGAAGATGTGGAAAATCTACTGAAACCTTTCAAATTAGAAAAAGATACTAGAGAATTTACAGCCCATGCTACTCTTGCTAGGGTGAAATTCCTTAATAGGGACCAGAAAAGCGCTTTTATAAATACCCTTAGAGAGTGCAAAGATATGCAAGTAGGTAGTATGAAAGTGAATAAAGTTCTTTTAAAGAAAAGTATACTGACTCCGGAATATCCAATATACGAAACACTGCATACAGTATATATGGATTGAGCATTTGTAATTTGAAAGTTAAGTTCTTTGCTTTCTTCCGACAAAGATCCATTGATCATAGATTCCCTCAGAATCCGTATTATCAATAATCTCTCCTTCGACTCCTGCCCTGTGCAGAGCTTCGGTAAGAATTTCAATTTCAGGCTTGCTATTGACTGTGAAAAGCAAAAGAGCTCCTTTATTTGCAACTAAGACTGACTCCCTTATTATACCTGTCCAGAGTTCTTTATTAAATTCATAGATAAGCCCTAGCATAAATCCCATCACTGCATCAAAGGTTTCTGGATCGAAATACCTGAAAATTGATGTTGCGTCCATTACAATAACTTTTTGTGGGTCTAAAACTCCCTGTTCAAGCCCCTGACAAACCGCACATTTGTTAACCTCCACTACCAGTGGATCCAGTCCAAGCCTACGGAGAGCAAGCGTGGACATTCCATTCCCAGAGCATACTTCGAGGAGCCGTGCTCCAAAGTAAAAACCCTTTTTTTGAAGCAAATCCAGAAGTTTTGTCAATTTCATCACACGCTTTTCGGAAAAAACACTTTCATAGGACTCAGGCTTGAAAGTACAAACCGGACAAAGGTTCCGGTTTACAAGCATAAGGGAGTAGTACTCATTCACTGCATCTCTCCACTTTTCGGAAGATATCTCTACATCTTTTTCAGGAATATTGGAAATCAGAAGAGAATTCGCAATAGCCTCAAACTCTTTTTTCAATGGAGCTAATGCAAGGGATCCAGTAAACACCGACCAGAAATCTACAGAAACTTCTTCATCTGCTGGATTAAATATCAGTAGTCCTAGTGTGTGATCCCCTTCCCTGGCCCTCAAGAGCTGCATATGTTGTTCCTCTGAAACATCCAAAATTCCGTTGAGATATTGTAATGTACGCTCAATAGTTCTTTGGGCGAGATAACTTTCCTCCACAAAATAGATATCTTCTTCGATGTCAAAAAGTTCATGTAAAAGCATATTTGTGTAGATTCGGATAATCTCATATCAAGATTTCGAAGAAAAGATTTTGTGCTTAACTAACTTCTGTTTCTATGTTTATGGGAAGATATTAAAAATATTTTATTTTCTAAAGTTGGTCTGTCTTTAGCAATCCCAAAATTATGGATTGTATATGCGAAAAGGGCTGTACTTCCTGGAGCTGGTAAGCAAAGATTTGAAAAATTCCTATGGCCTTATGTTATTTAAGGGACTACTTAGTTCCACAGGATTCCTGTCCATGGAAATAATCTCAGAGTTCATAAAGTCATTTGTATGGGTATGTGTGTACTCTTCTTTAGGAGCTCAGTCCTATTTTTGTCAGTCCATGTCTCATTGTCTGTATATTGATAACTATTTGACTTACCTAAAATTAGTTGGATGATACATATTTTGCAGCAATAGATATTTTTGATTACCAACTTGTAACAAAAATAAAAAACATGCTATATGGCCGACAGCTAAAGAAATAAGTTCACAGAAATCTGCTCATTAAATTTTCATAAAGCTAGCTATTGATATTGTTTTCTCAAGTTGAATAGTCACGAATATCTAATAAGAATTTGTGTTAAGAGTTGACTTGATATCTAAAGAACTATTTATTGAACAATCAATTCCGTTAAAACCATTGTTCTAGAGTTTTTTGACTTGTTGTTGAACCGGTTTTAAGGCGTTCTACAGCTTTTTCAATTCTCTCAACCGAAAAACCATGATTTTCACAGAGGAATTCGATAAGTTTTTCCGAGTCAGGTTTTCTCCATTTGATCTTATAATCATCAGTTACTTCAGGGTGGATAAAAAGTTCCCTTATGCTATCCAAAGCTTTGATCTCTAACTCTCTCTCACGGAGCATGGCATGGATAGAACCATATTTTTTGATAAGCATAAGGGCTGTTTTCGGGCCTACTTTTTTCAGGCCTTTATTATAATCTGTGCCCACACAAATTGCAATATCTATAAGCTGTTCTCTGTTGATTCCGAGATTGAAAAGGGTTTCTTCCAGTTCAATTATTTCGGGTTCAACATTAACATAAACATCCTTCCCAGGAAGCTTACGCTTTCCAGTGACCGCAAGGTTCCTGATAATTATTTGGGCTCCAAAAAGTAAGGAATCATAGTCCTGGGAAGCAATGCAGTTAGCGTCTTTTTTGAGGATCATATGCGCAGCTTGCGCTTCCCCTTCACTGGGAGCTTGAACAAAGGGAATTCCCATAATGTTAAGAAGATATTTTGAATCTTCAACGATTTCCGGTTTCACCCTTGAAGAAGCCTGAGCATACTTATAAGCAGTTTCAAGATCCCCCTCAGCTTTTGCAATCTCCCATTTTTCCCTTGCAGATTCCCTGACTTCTTTCCTCCGGCTCAGAGTTTCAGATTTTAATTCAGGAGGTTTGCCGTCAAAGACGAAGATAGGTTTGATCCCAGCTTCAACAAAGTTTGCTGTCCGGTAGAGAAGGCCTGATATGTGAGAGGTTATTCTCCCTCCAGAATCAACCAGAGGACTACCGTCTCGCTGGCGAATATTGCTTAAGAATTGGTGCAACGTGTTAAATGCATCGATGGCAATCACTTGGTTCGAAAGGCTTGAAAGCTCAATTTTTCTTTTCTGAAGCAGATCGCTTATGTTTGTGCCCATATTTTCTCTTGAATATATGGAACTTTCCCTTAAAGCATTAATCCTCACTTTCATTTTACCATTTGGTCCCTCTAATTATTCAGTGGAACCTGGGAAATATCTTATTGAATATCTTTTTGACCAATTTGATTGGCGCATAAGGATAGAACATAATAATAAAGTTCAACAGAATTTATAGATAATTTCGATATACTGCTTAATTTTGTCATGTGCTTGTAAATTGTATCTAAATGACTCGTGAAAATCAGATGTTTATCGAAATCTTCTATATTTTATCCGATTTAGATATTTGAAAAAATCTAAAAAATTTTTTAGTTTGGTATCCCAAAATTAACTTATTTTTGCAGTTTCTCAATTCGCTCTCTCTCAAATTTAGAGCATTTTGAACTTTTCATTCAATCATTTTTGCTTTTTCCATTTTTGTCATACTCATCACTTTCATTATTTTAAATTTCATGAATTTTTCCTGTCAAAATTACATACTTATCAATATAACAAGCAAAAATCAAGTTTTCCCAGCAGAAAATTATCTGGATATTTCAATCTGAAAATTCTTGTTCTCATTCACAGCTTGTTAATGTTTGTGGATACCATAACTCTGGTCTAACACTAAAAGATAAAAAATGGAAATGTCCTGATTGCAAGACAAAATATGATAGAGACATTAGTGTTGCAATTAACATCACAAAATTTGCTATTATTTATTAAAATCTAAATGGAATCTGACACCAGTGGAATGCGGGGGATGCAATTGGGGACTTGTTTTCAAAAGAGAAAGGAATGAACCAAGAAGCTACTTAGTCTTCATCTGGTTGGTAGTTTACCAAAGCCTGAGCCCTGTTAATTATTTCTAGCCTGGCTTCGTAATTCACAGTAATCCATTTCTCATATTCAACTTTGTGTACTATTCCTTCTTCGTACAGCCATGACAAAATTGACATCCCTTCCTCTGAATTTGGCAGGGTGAGCGAAGAGAAAGACCAGGCAGGTAAATGCTTTATGATTTCAGCTTTTAGCGCAGAAATACCTGTTTCTTCTTTTGCTGCGACAAATACAGGATTTGGGGCCATATGTTCTATCTGTTTCATAATATTCTTAAGCTCGAATTCTTTAAGTAGATCGGTTTTGTTAAGCACTGTGATGACAGGAACACCCTGGATCTTGTCCCATAGAGTATCATGGGACGTTGAGAGTTTTTGAAGGATTATCTCAGGCTTTTCGCTCACATCTACGACCAGGAGGATAAGATCTGATAGATAAATTTCGTTTAATGTGGATTTGAAGGCATCAACCAGCCAATGAGGAAGATCCTTGATAAACCCCACGGTATCGGTCAGAAGGGCTTTTCTTCCGCCAAGGTCTAGGGCACGGGTCATAGGCACAAGTGTTGTAAAGAGCATATCTTTTACCTCGACACTTTCATTCACAATAGCATTGAAAAGAGTGCTTTTTCCTGCATTTGTGTATCCNNGAAAAACCTTTCCTATGCCTGAAAACCCGCAGAGATTCATCGTCCTTTTCTGCCGATTCAAGTTCACTTTCAATTCTTGAGATTCTTTTCTTCAGATCCTGTCCATAAGAGTTCTCATAATCTCCAAGCCCCATGAATCCTGGCCTTTCATCTTTTTTCAGTAAGTAAACAATCGCTTTTGCTCTTGAAACTTCATATTTTAATCGTGCAAGTTCCAACTGTAGCTTTGAGCGATGGGTAATTGCTCTTTTCGCAAATATTTCAAAGATAAGCTGGAATTTGTCTATAACATGGCATTGACAAATTTTCGAAATGTTGAACAGCTGCTTTGTAGAAAGCCTGTTGTAGAAAATTACTTTTTCTGTCTCTGTGCTTCTCACAAATTCAGCAAGTTCCTCTATTTTCCCTTTCCCAAGTTGATATCTTGAGTCCTGAAACCTGGTCTGAGTAAGTTTACCAACCGTAAGATAGCCTGCAGATCTTGCCAGTTCCTTAAGTTCCTGGAAAAGAATCGCCTCATGTTCAGTATCTGAATTCGGGCTCGCTCTTTTAACGAGAATTACCTTACTCTCGCTACTTATTTTATTTTCGTCTGAAATTGTCATATCTCGATTTCAAGTTTGTTAATAAGTAAATTTCGGGCGCTCAAAGAAATATGATGTACAAGTTCGATTCCCCTTCTTTCTGCAATGGATTCCTGGTATTTGAAAGCCCTGGAAAACATTACTTCTGGAACCCATAGGGGTTTATTGTATATATCACCTCTTTCTGCCACAATCGTACCTTNNTTGATCTTTTCGATATGGCTGGCTGAAACTTTAAGGGCAGCTGCAGCACAGACCATGTAATAACTTCTTTTAATCCTATGTCTGC
The DNA here is from genome assembly GCA_003157235.1 of Methanosarcina sp. Lineage (GTDB taxonomy): Archaea > Halobacteriota > Methanosarcinia > Methanosarcinales > Methanosarcinaceae > Methanosarcina. Next base: position 158 of record PMJC01000358.1, on the reverse strand, counting down.
CAGAAATGTCCACTGCAATGATATCCCACATTTATTTCACTCTCGGGTTGAAGATCCGATTTTTATGAATAATAAGGTGAAAGGTAAGGGCAATAGTCGAAAAAATATTTTCAATGTATCACATTTTAATTCTGCCGATATTTAGATACTTTATCTCA
>PMJC01000310.1 GCA_003157235.1 Methanosarcina sp. | reverse complement strand
GCCTGTAGACACCGGAAGCCCGATAACAGGCACTTCCACACGTCCGGAAACGATTGTTGGAAGCGTTCCCTCCCTTCCGGCAGCAACAAAGATTGCTCCAGGCTTCATAGCTTTCAGTCTCTGGAGTTCGGGAATGAGCCGGTGAATTCCTGCAACACCTACGTCATATACGGCAATAGTTTTGCAGCTCATTTCTGAAGCAATAACTCGAGCCTCTTCCGCAGCCGGTATATCTGCTGCACCTGCTGAAATTATCCCTACAATTCCCCCGGTTTTCAGAGCAGGGGTACCATCGTGAATAACGGCAGTGCAAGCTCGACTATTCCAATAAAGTTTATCTCCGCCAAACGCTGGCCCTTAAAACTTCAAGATGCTTTTCGGAGACACGGGTAATGAGGGCTCTTTTGCTCTGTGCGACCCTCACTCTGGCGAGTTCCACCACATCGTCCGGCTCCTTGCAGTCTGCAAGGATAGCCTCAATTACTCCTGTCCTGATTTTCCTGTGGGGATCAAGTTTTGCAATGCTTGAGTAGGAAACAAAACCCAGATCAAGGGGCCTGCTGTTCCGCAGTCTTAAGATCCATTTTTCCATCTTTAACAAGCCTAAGTATGTCAGTAAGATCCATGTGCCACCTTTCGCCTAGAAGAATTAGATACTTTACCAATAAACAGTTTAAATCCCAGTTCTTCGATAACAATTTATTAGCTTGGAGGCTCTTTAGAATCTCGCGCTATACCTCATAAAAGCTTGATTTTCAGAATTATTTGGTTGTTGCTTTGCAATTTGAGATAAAATTTCAAAATTCTAAAGCTGAATGAGTATAAATTAACTAAACATGAAGATAAACAACGGAAAATGGAAATATTGTTTAATCTTTCAATAAAGTTAGCTTAAACAATATCTTCATTTTGTCTTTTTCGGCACTTCGAATTTCTCGCTTTTAAGTCCGCTTGAATACCTGTTTTGCTATGGCAACTCTCTCCTCCAGATCAGGTCCTTCAAGTTCTTCGACAACGGATGCGAGAATCGTAGGTATATCAATGTGCTGGGGACATTTTTCAAGGCACTCTCCACATTTTACGCACTGGGATGCAAATTCGGCATTTCCTACGGATAGGATGCCACCCAACTTTGCAGTATAGAGGAACTTTGTCTCGTCTGCATTGTCGGACATGTACAAGTTATTGTACGTTTCGAAACATAATGGAATATTCACACTTTCTGGACAGGGCATACAGTATCTGCACCCCGTACAGCTTACTTTCATCAGTTCACGGTACTTCCGCTCTACTTTCTTTACTATCTGCAGTTCAGTTTCAGTCAGAGAATTTGGGTATGCTTTGTCTGCTACTGTAAGATTCTCTTCAATATTTGCTTCCTCATTCATCCCGGAGAGGACGACCGTGACTTCTGGATGATTCCATACCCAATGAAGAGCCCATTCTGCAGAGGTTCTCTTCGTCGGAGCCTCATCCCAGATCTCTTTCACAGCAGGAGGCACTGGGCTTGCGAGGTTCCCTCCACGGAGGGGCTCCATAATGATTATTCCAAGGTCTTTTGAAGCTGCATATTCCAAACNNCTGGATCTGACAAAAGTCCCAGTCATAGGCGTCCACTATCCGTTTGAAATCGTCAGCTGCTCCATGGAAGGAAAAACCTACGTTAATTATGCGGCCTTCAGCTTTGGCTTTGTCAAGGAAATCAGCTACCCCCAGCTTTTCAACATTATCCCACAGTTCACCAACGAGAGCATGGATGAGGTAATAGTCGATGTGGTCTGTTTTGAGTTTCTCCAGTTGAGCATTCAAGAACTTATCCATATCCTCTCGGCTTTTCACCATCCAGCTGGGAAGTTTTGTTGCGAGTTTAACTTTCTCGCGGTATCCGTCAGCAAGAGCACGACCTAAAAAAGGCTCGCTCTGTCCTATGTGATAGGGCCAGGCCGTATCAACATAGTTTACTCCGTGGTCGATTACATAGCGTACCTGCTTACTGGCTCTTTTTTCATCTATAGTACCATCTTCTTTCACGGGAAGACGCATACATCCAAATCCAAGTATAGAAAGTTTGTCTCCGTTCTTAGGAATTTTTCTGTACAACATTTTCCATTCACCTGGTTTCTTCAAACTATTTTTTAGGTATCTCGGGTTAATTTTCTGATTGACAGGATATTTTGAGGTAAGTTAGTCCATTAATTTCCATATATGAGTGACTGATCAATCATAAGTGGGATGAAAAAAAATTAATTATTAGCTAAACCTTCCCAGATAATATGAAATCCATCCTCGATAAACTTATTTTTATTTTGTGATGAATCTGAATCATGGATCAGATTCACTACCACCCTGCTAGCCTGATAAAACATTGCAATGGTCAGCTCTGCGGAAAAGTCTCTGCTTACTCCTGTTTTTATTCCTTGATTCACAAGATCATGGAGAAAGACATACTCTTTCATCACTTCTTCACGCGTAAATTTTGTTATATAAGGAGAAGAGCAGAACTGCCCGACAAAAAGAAATTTTTCCTGATTATCTACTCCCCATTTGATTAAATTTGACCATATTTTTCTTAATTTATCCTGAAAGGTATTCTGTGCTTCAATTTCTTTCCCCATACTTTGACTTAATTGCCCTTTTACTTCGAAATATAGGCTGTTTATAAGGTTTTCCTTTGTAGGAAAGTAATTGAAAAGGGTGCCTGTAGCTATACCTGCTTCTTTCGAAATCTGAGCAGTGGATGTACCGTGGAAGCCTCTTTCAGTGAAAAGCTTCAGGGCTGATTCCATAATGGCTGTTTTTTTGTCTATGACCTGTTCTTTCATGCATTATCTCTATAATTGACTGATTAGTCAGTTACACTGCAATATTATGTTGTTAGATAAATACTTTATGGTGCTTTTTTCTTCTCACTGGGTTCATTTAAACATATTT
>PMJC01000355.1 GCA_003157235.1 Methanosarcina sp. | reverse complement strand
AAAAGAACGAATATTGTAAAGGGTCCATATCTTGGTGGAAACTTCTGGGCAAATCCGAATGGTACAGGATTTTCTCAAAATGCTACTGATTTGGATTCAAACGGAATTAGGGATCAGCCTTACAGAGTTAATGCAAGTGACTTGGACTATCTCCCGCTTTTAATTCATTCTTCAACCTAAAGTGAGATCCTACAGAAATAATTTGAAAGCCTAATGAGTCTATTTTTTAATATGAAATTCAATGAAAATCAACATTAATGTCTTCAACCTTAATTTTAAGATCATCATTTCAAAAATTTCACCGTTTGTTTTCATAAATGAAGANNTGTTAGAAGATGTTGCAGCATAAAATAAAACCTTAATATTTTCTTGCGGGCCATAATTTGCTTCATTAGGTAAAACTATTGTATCAACGAAGCTACCTAATTCAGAAGATGTAGACAGTAAATTGTTGTGTCTATACCAGAAATGTATCTATTTTTATTGTCATACTCAACGATTTCATTACCTTAATTTTTGTGATATTCTCCTGCTTTGTAGAAATTCTTCAGAAACTTACTAAATTCAGTAACACTATATTTCCCGCAACTAATATATATTACAATTGACAATTAATATTTTATTGTGGGTAAGGACAATTATTGTTGCGCAGTTAAGGGATTAGTAGCCTGAAGGACGCAAAATTNNCTGAGGGAATGATTCTAACCCGCATGTAGGCGCAAGCATTGAAGAGACAGGAGGAAAACTATGAGTGAATTAAATCAAGAATGCAGAAAAAGAAACGAATACGGAAATAAAAGCTACGAAGACGGTTATCACACCGTTATAAAGGGTTGTACTGACAACCTGAACTCAGATGAATTAGATATTTACCGCTTTATGATAGGCGGTATGCAGGGTAAATAACCTGCACAACCTTTTTTTATTTCTCGTTCCTAGAAATAAGCATGTACGATGTATATGCAGTCCGTAAAGATTTTCCTGTTTTGAAAGAAGTCGTGTATCTTGACAATACAGCAACTACTCAAACTCCGATACCTGTAGTTGAAACCATGATTGATTACTTCTATAGATATGCTGGTAATTACGGGAGAGGAGCACATCGTCTGGCTCGGGAGACCACAAATCACTACGAAGACGCTAGGGAAATAGTTGCTAGCTTTCTAAATGCAGAGCCTTTAAATACCGTCTTTACGAAAAATACCACAGAAGGAATCAATCTTATTGCTAATAGTTATCCCTGGGAAGTAGGAGATCACATAGTCACAACCCTGCTCGAACACCATTCAAATCTTCTTCCCTGGATGCGTTTGCAGAAAAAAGGGGTAAATATCACGGTTATAAACCCTGACAACAAGGGCAAAATCGACAGTTATCTGCTAGAGAATGCTTTCACAGAGAAAACCAAACTTCTTGCAATAACCCAGGTTTCAAATGTCTTCGGTTCCGTACAGGACGTAAAAGGTATGACGAAAATTGCCCACAGAAACAACATAAAAGTTTTGATTGATGGTGCCCAATCTGCAGGACATATGCCAGTCGACCTTAAGGATATCGGGTGTGACTTTTTTGCAACTTCTGGACATAAGGGCTTGCTTGGATCACAGGGTACTGGCGTACTTTATGTTAAAGAACCCGACGTACTCGAAAGTGCTTCAGTTGGAGGGGGCACTGTTTCGGATGTATCCGAGTCTACTTACACTCTGGAACCTTCTCCAGCATGTTTTGAAGCCGGCACTCCAAATATTCCAGGAGTCATAGGGTTAGGAAGGGCAGTAGAGTATGTAGAGAAAATAGGGATTTCAAAAATCAAAAAACATGAAATGAATCTTTCAAGAGAGGCAGCAAAAAAGCTATCCGAACTCGAGCATGTGGAGGTTTACGGACCCGAAAACAGTCTGGGAATAGTACCTTTTAATGTGAAAGGGCTTAATGCTCATGATGTTGCTCTAATTCTTGATCAGACCAAACAAATCTGCGTTAGAAGCGGATACCACTGTGCAATCCCAATTACTCGCTTTCTGAAAGTAGATGGTACTGTAAGAGCTTCTTTCGCGCTATACAATACAATTGAAGAAATGGATATTCTGGTAAAAGCAGTTTCTGAGCTCAAGGCACTTGTTTCCTAAAGAACAGTAACTAAAAGCTGTAACTAATTTATCATTATAGTATGTGGAGAAACTGGTTTGTCAAGTGTTTTTTCCATCCTTTGTTTTCATAATTTCGATTATTCCATAACTATTTATGAGTTTATCAACAGATACTGTCTCAGTCTCAGCAGTCTTTTTTGAGTTTCTCCCTTTTAATAAGCTCCTACTTTCCGCAGATGGACGCAAGAATGTCATCTATTTTTTTCAATATGATGGTAGCTTAAAAATTATCAAACTTTTAATGAATAGTTGACAAATAGACAAACAGATTATACATTTGTGTATATCGATGTATATCTGCAAAATGCTGATCTTGTTTCATCTTCATATATCTCTTCATTTTTAATAAGCTTTGAAATAATAGTGATTTTTCCGTGCCAATTCAATAATTGTTTTTGCATTTCTAATTGATTTCTTCTTCAGTTTAAAAAACTCTTTTAACTTCCGATTTATTTTTCTTGCTGCTTCTGAGCAATCTTGTTAAAATCCACTTTTCTATCTTGGATACACTTTTTGTGATTCTTACATTGTGAATTTATCCGCAGATTGATATGCATTCGAAACAACTCCAATTTATGAAGCAAACTTATCTCCTGAAGAAAATTATCTAAAATTGGACTGGCTGTATAGTTCTACATGTAACTAAATCTAAATTCATTGAGACAAAAGATTACGTTTTCATGAATTGAAGTAGACCTACTCTAGCTTCACCGAAGTGCAGAACAGGAAGAGTATGGTAGGTGGTATTGAAAGTATTATTGAAAAGAATATCGACCAAATGATAGAAAACAACATATTTTTCAGATTAATCGTTAATTCCAAAATAATTATATACTACATGAAAAGGTAAAATAAGGTTAAATAGAATCATATAGAGATTTTTTTAGGGAAAAATACTTTTGAACAAAGTAAATATAATACGAACTCTTATTAAATATTCGTCATTTTTGATGCTTTCCAAAACTTCGTTGTTCATCTAACATTATACTGTACTTTCGCTAAGTGCGGATAATTTTTAATCAGAAATGAATGGATGAGTAATGGAAGACTAAATTTTAGAATGTATTTAAAACAATTATGCATAAAAATTAATATAATTATCAAGTATCATTCATCAGAAATAAATTAAGTGATTTCCCGAGATAGAGGATACTTTGGGCCAAAATCAAAAGGTTATGATTCA
>PMJC01000055.1 GCA_003157235.1 Methanosarcina sp. | reverse complement strand
GCAATTTTCGTTTTTGCCGGTGATATGCCGTTTCTTGACAAAGAAATTATTACTAACCAGATTAATGAATTCAACAAGACAAAACATGATGTCTTAATTCCAGCAATTGACCAATTTATCGAACCTCTTCATGCCATATATAGAAATTCAGTTTTGAATGATCTTGAAAGGTTTCTGTCTGAAGGAAAAAGCAGAGCAGTCAGGGATTTTCTCAGCGAAGAGAATGTTGGCTATTTACAAATTCCTAACACTGAGAAAACCGAATTAGCTTTTTCAAATATTAATTCACCTTCAGATTTAGACAATATCAGCTTTTAAATCTGCTAACCTTCGCTGTCGCAACATTATTGTACCATTTTGCCGTCATTTGCAAAAATAAAATCCACCGGACTTGTGATATTTAAGCTTGATCTGTTACTAATTAGATAAAATGTAACCACAGACTGATGACCGATGACAGACAAAAAGATCAATTCCTGGATATTTTAGAAAAGAATATCGGGATAATTCTAAAGATTGCAAGAGCATATTCAAATACCCTTCCTGATAAAGAAGATTTGATTAATGACATCACTCTTGAACTTTGGAAATCATTTAGGCGATTCAAGGGCGACTCCAAAATATCAACATGGATTTATCGGGTAGCATTAAATACATCAATGAATTCCAGGCGTAAAAGGGAAAAAGACAAATTGCTTTTCCTCGACGACCTTAAGCAGGTTGAGAGTCTGAGCTGGATACTTGAACCGCAGGATTCTTCACATACTGAGATTTTATACCAGTGTATTGATGAATTAAATCAACTGAATAAAGCAATAATACTGCTTTACCTCGATGGCAATTCTCATGATGAGATTTCAGATATAACCGGAATTTCAAAGACAAATGTCGGAACAAGAATAAGCCGTATAAAAGAACAAATTAAAAATTTAGCATTCACTAAAATATAAATCTATGGAACTATCGGAATTACAAAACATATGGCAAGACTACGATAAAAAGATATCGCAAAACACGCGGCTTAATAAGGAAATTCTGCGTTTGATGTTAATTTCAAAACCGCGAAGAAGATTAAACTGGATTAAAATCATAGCCGGATTAAGAATCTTTTCTCCGTTAGTGTTTGTGACGGTATTACTTGTCCTGGATGTTCATTTTCAAATTTCTCTCAGTTTTTATATCGGATTAGCAATGTTTTTACCTGTAATTACAATTACATATATCTGGGATATCAAATATTTTATATTGATTCGTAAGATAGATTTTTCGATGCCGGTATTAACCTTAAAAAAAGAAATCGCACAACTTGAGAAGTATAAAATTAAAAAGACACGGATAAGATACATGCTGGGACCTTTCGCAATGGCAGGGTTTTTAATGATGATTATCCATAAAATAAACTTCAGCCTGAATTTTATATCAATGCTACCTCTTTTATTAATGATCCTGGTTTTTCTTTCATCAATGTATGTTACTTTTAAATATTCAATATATGAGCGATTTAAAAGGCTTAATAAGGATATTTACGATATTGAACGACTCGAAAAAGAATAGAAAATTGCTAACAGATAAACGCTACAATTTTAATTTCAGACTTTTTGTTTAGTGCCAGGATGGCCGGTGTTTGCAGGTGATCAAGACACCCTTATTTTTTAAAACGATTTATGGCTTTATTTTTTCAAATAGGGCAAGCAGCTTGCTACTGTAGATTTCAGTAATCTGTACTTCATGCTCTCCTATTGGTTTCACCGGGATTAAATCCATTACTTCTAACGGAGTTAAGCCTGATTTAAACATCAGATTTAATGAAGCAATGAGAGTATCGTTTATCGAATCGTTGCTCTCTTTTTCGGTTAGGCCAATCTTCTGCCCTATCTCTGCAAGCTCTTTCCATTGAAACCAGAAATATGTTGGCAGCATAGCTGACATGATTGCATAGCTTTCAAGCTTTTCTTCAGGAACCTCAAATGTATTACCCAAAAGACTGAGCAGATTCAGAATTTGCTGTTTTTCCTTTGCTGCAAATTCAGGAGGAAAGTAAACCGGATTATATCCTTCATTAATATATGAATTAGCATTAGGAATCAACCTGGCAATGTCTTTAGACTGATTCAGTTTTGACGATATTTTAGCAATAGTGATCTTGGGGGCTAGAGATATCACTATGGTTTTGCTGTTGATGCTACCCTTTATAAGCTCAAGAGTATCCATAACAACAGGAGGATGCAGGGAAATAAAAACTATATCCTGCGAGGCTGCGACGGTTGCTTTGTCAACCTGAATATCAGGAAATGATTTTTTCAGACTACCCAGAGCATCATGATTTGGATCAGTTACAACAATTTTACTGAATTGTTCATTTGAATTTTTAAATGCCTGCAGCAGGATTCTTGTAACTCTTCCACCACCGATAAAACCAATTGACTGTTTCATAATAAAATAATTTGGGGTTAAACATATAGCATCACTTTTATTGTCCAACTAATCCTTTTTGATACCTTTAATCTGTAATATTTTTACTAACTCTTCCTCAGGGAAGAATCCAACATGCCTGTAAAATTCCTTACCAGTTTCGTCAAGGAAAACCTGAGTGGGGATTGCCTCTATACCATATTTAACACCAAAAGGTTTGCCGTCATCAGTCCATACATCATAGAAGTCAATTTTTACTTCTTTACCATATTTGGCTTCGATTGATTTTATGACAGATTGCATCTGCTTGCAT
>PMJC01000244.1 GCA_003157235.1 Methanosarcina sp. | reverse complement strand
TCCAGATGCTTGGTACAATAAAGGGCTTGCTTTAGCTAAATTAAAAAAGTTCGGGGAAGCAATCGGAGCATTTAGAAAAGCAACTGAAATTAACCCGAACATCAAAAGCTTGGCATAAAAAAATTAACTTATCTAAATAGAATAAATCTGATAAAAGGCAATTGGTAAGATAAAGGAACTTAATCCAAATAGATTAAATAAAACCGATTTGTAGGTTGAATAGTTGCTTAATTTTCATTTATATTTTATCCTTTGCGAGATAAATTTAGCAACTTTTTGGATTTTACCGTAACACATGTTTTAATTAAGACTATTTATTTCTGCACAATCAGGTAAAAATGTCCTATTATTTTGGTTGAAAAATGAAGAAATACGTAGGTTTTGTAATAAAACTATGTATGCATCAATATTTTATTAATCACTATTTTATCAAATGAAAAAAATGGATTTATGAAGTCTCAAAATTTTCATAATGATTTTAAACTTGGAAATGAAACATAGAAAATACAAAAAAAGAAATAAATCAAAAATTATTCCATATCTTTCAATCTTTTTGTGACTATAGAATTTCGAGCGTATTAAACGTAAATAAAAAAACACCTTTTTATTCAATAAGTCCCTTAAACTGTTCGTTTGTCAATAGTCCATTAAAGCTATCGTCTTTGTTACGGTTTCTTTACACAATGAGTCAAGCTCGATGACTTTTTTTTCAATTGAGAATTGATCTAACCTTTAGTGATGAGAGAATAAAAAAATTATACTATTTTACCAAGCATCTGAATGTTAGGGTCAATTTAAATTAATTTGTCATAACTTGTATTGCTTTATCCGATTTATTTAAATCATCCAGAGAAGCACCTTTATTACTCCAAACTATTGAAGTTTCATGCCTGGAAATAAACTCCTGCAAAGGTTCTTTATATTGGAGCTCTCACCATAAAAATTAACATCTCGAAAACTTAGATAAATGTATTTATCGTCAAATGTATATATATATCTGCTAATCATAAATATAAAGTTGAAAGCAATAAAGTACGGAAAAAAACGGAAAGAAAAGGGGATAATTTCTTCTACTACTTTTTTTCATGCTTTCTACAGTTTTATACAACGCTAGATGAATTAAATGTGAATATTTACATTCAAGAATACCTATGTTTGTTATAATTGTAAATAATCAATGAGGTACTAGAATAATAGTATAAAAGGCATTGCCCCAATAACTCCGATCTACCTACTGAAACTATATGAATTCCCACGATCATACCTCAGATTTAGAAAATTTATATGAGAATATCAAAAGAAGCAACTAGGAAAAGTATAGAAAAAGACAAGTTGCATATGAGAGTGACAAAACTTCAGATGATATCAGTATGTATTTTGGACAGAGTTTTGAGATTAAATACGTATTTGTAAACTTTATTGAAAAATGTCTCTGGAAAAAGAAAGTTGCACAATAGTTTCATATTACGCAAGCTCTTAATTTCATAGGGTGTTCTGATGATAGAAAAGCGCTTTGTTTATATGGACCACGCAGCCACAACTTTCACAAAACCTGAGGTGGCTGAATCTATGCTACCTTTTTTGAAAGAACGTTTTGGAAACCCTTCTTCAATGTATTCAATAGGTAGAGAGGGCAAAGAAGCAGTTGAAAAAGCCCGTGAGCAGCTCGCAAAAGCCCTCGGGGCTAAACCTGAAGAGATATATTTCACTTCAGGAGGAACCGAATCCGATAATTGGGCTGTTAAGGGAACTGCCTTTTCCAGGCGAAAGAAAGGGAAGCATATAATAACTACTACAATAGAACATCATGCAATTCTTCATCCCTGTGAGTATTTGGTAACACAGGGTTTTGAAGTAACCTACCTACCAGTGGATAACTATGGGCTTGTCGACCCTGAAAAGGTGAGAGCTGCAATCAGGGAGGATACTATCCTTATCTCGGTCATGTATGCAAATAATGAAATTGGAACCATAGAACCGATTCAAGAAATAGGTGCGATTGCAAAGGAGCATGACATTTTATTCCATAACGATGCCGTGCAGGTAATTGGGACTGTACCCCTTGAGATGAAAAATAAGCACAGAAACATGGACATGCTCTCTTTATCCTCTCATAAGTTCTACGGGCCAAAAGGAATTGGAGCCCTTTATCTCAGGGAAGGGACTGAGATAGAGAATCACATCCATGGAGGCGGACAGGAGCGAGGAAAGAGAGCAGGGACTGAGAATGTAGCAGGCATAGTAGGGATGGGAAAGGCAATCGAACTTGCAACTGCAAATATTGAAGNNGGGCATCCGGAAAAACGTCTTCCTGGAAACCTTAACTTCAGTTTTGAATACATTGAAGGGGAAGCCTTGCTTCTTATGCTTGATGAGATGGGCATCTGCAGTTCCACAGGCAGTGCCTGTTCTTCCGGATCTCTTGAACCATCACACGTGCTAAGGGCAATAGGTTTGCCACCGGAAATAGCTCAGGGATCTCTACGCCTAACGCTTGGGGATGCAAACTCGGAGGAAGATGTCGATTATGTTCTCAAAATACTGCCTGAAACTGTAGGAAAGCTTAGAGCCATGTCTCCGTTCTATAAACCTACAAATATGTGCAATAGTTCCGATGTTTAGTAGTTATGAATGGATACTCTTATTAGGTTACAATTTTTGTTCTCAATACCCCATAAAAATCAAGTCACACATTTATAATTCCATTTTTTTGTAGTAATCTTTAGAAAATTCAATATTGTAGAGTCATGATGTAAAAATTATGCATCTTCTACATTGAGCTATTTTGTAATTTTTATGACATTATAAGAATTTGATAAGTTCCTAAATTCCGTCATATACATATAACTGGTCTATTAAAAAACTCGTGAAAATCAAAAATTTATCGAAACCATCTATGTTCATTTGCGGATAAATACTAAATAGTAAGTTGGAGAATTCTCATCGGATTCCAGAGAAGTTATATTTATTTCAAAATTGGTAACTCTAAAAATCAATAATCTCTACGAAATTCAATCCCTGGATAAATATTCTTGAGATTAATCTACATTTTATCCTGTGGAGGAGATATTATATGGCCTGGATAGAACCGGAAGTAAACAAAAAACCCCAAAAACCGATGTTTTTATGCGTGCTTTCAAATACTAAAACCGCGCATATCCCGAAGATTTCGACCGCAGGGAATACGGCTGAACTTACAGACTTTACACCTGCAGGTGATGCGGAACTTATAGAAACTGGAAACATTATAAGTGTACCAGTGCTTCCTATGACTCCTCCTTATGGCACTCCTACCCCCGCAATTATAACTCGTTCGGCATTGGAACTTACAGACGTTCCATACAATTTCATTAATTCTGGCCTCATTGTAACTCCCTATGTCCCATGCATAGACATGAAAGCGAAACCTGGAGAAGATATACGAGAGCAAATTGCAGTAAGGGATGTACAACAAATCTTTGAAAGGGCAAAATTCCTATCCAGAAGACTTCGAAATCAGGTAGATTATGTAATCATCGGAGAAAGTATCCCAGGGGGCACAACAACTGCAATGGGAGTTCTAATGGCTTTAGGATATAAAGGAAATGTTAGCAGTAGCTCAAATGAAAACCCCATTGAGATCAAGAAACAGGTTGTTGAGAAAGGCATGAAAGCATCAGGTCTTATATTTGGCTGTCTGAAAAACGATCCCATGAAAGCTATTGAATGTATGGGAGATCCAATGATGCCTGCTGTCATCGGCCTTGTAGCAGGCTTTCAGAGTACAGAAATAAGTATTATCCTTGCTGGTGGAACTCAAATGGCGGCAGTTTACGCCTTGATAAAACACTTGGGATTTAATACTGAAAAACTTGCAATCGCTACTACCCGTTACGTAGTAGAAGATAAATCCGCAAATTTTATTGAACTTACCAGAATTCTTGGTGTACCTATGGTTTATGTCGCTGATCCAGGTTTTGGGAAATCCTCATTAAAAGGGCTTCAAAGGTACGAGACAGGCACAATCAAGGAAGGTGCAGGTGCTGGTGGTGCCATGCATCTTGCAGGCCTATATGGAATCTCACAAGATGATTTCAGAGCTGAAGTCGAAAATATTTGCAGATTACTCAAAACTGGACATTGAAAAAGAAAAACTAATTTTAGATAGATTTTTATGAATGAATTAATTTTTTTGAGAATATATGTGCATATAATTATCATTCTTGGAGGATTTAGATAAACTCCATATTTCGTAATATGCTTACAAATGACGTATATATGACTCGTGGAAATTAGAAGTTTATAGAAATCATCCATAATGATTTTATTGAAATCACATTTTCCTTGCCGTGTTCCAACAAAAAAGAAGTAATTAGCCGATGACTTAAAAACGAAGGAAGAACAAAAAGAACTGAGCTTTAAGGAAAATTTAAGGAGAATTGGAGTAAATTAACGGAATACTGAGGAGCCTACTGCTTAGATTCGGGTGAAAATATGGAAAAATATGATTATAATGAACTTGGACTGAAAGCCGGGCTTGAAATTCACCAACAGATTGATTCAAAGGAGAAACTCTTTTGCAGATGTCCCACTATGATAAAATATGTGGGGGATTCGGATTTCGAGTTTTTCAGGTATCTCAGAGCTACAGAAAGCGAAATGGGAGAAAAGGACAGAGCTGCTGTGGAGCAGACCAAAATAAGGAGGAAGTTCATCTATAAAGCTTATGACACAACCTGTCTCATAGAAAACGATGAAGAGCCTCCGAGGGAACTCAATAAGGAAGCCCTGGATATTTCCCTTGGGGTTGCAAAGCTTTTTCATATGAAGCCTGTAGACCAGATGCATGTCATGAGGAAAATCGTGGTGGATGGATCAAATACTAGCGGTTTTCAGAGGACCGCTTTTCTGGCAAAAAATGGGTATATAGAAACATCGGAAGGTCTCTGTGGAATTGAAAGTCTATGCATAGAAGAGGAAGCTGCCCAGAAAATAGAGGAAATAGAGGACTCAATCGTATATTCCCTAGACAGGTTGGGAATTCCATTGGTGGAAATTGCAACTGCGCCAGATATCAAGTCCCCTAGCCATGCAAGACAAGTTGCAGAGCAGATTGGAATGATGCTCAGATCAACTGGAAAAGTAAAGAGAGGGCTGGGCACAATCAGGCAAGATGTAAATATTTCAATTGCAAAAGGCGCAAGAGTAGAAATAAAAGGAGTACAATCTCTTAATCTCATAGAAGATATCATTCGCAGAGAAGTTGAAAGACAGCTGAACCTTCTTTTAATCCGGCAGGAACTCCTGGAAAGAAAGGCCTTTGTCTATGAAGAGATATATGATGTAACAGAGCTGTTCATAGACACAAAGGCTAAAGTCCTGCAAAAATTTGTGAAGAAAGGCGCCATTCTGGCTGCTCGCCTAAGAAAATTCAATGGGTTAATAGGCAGAGAAGTTCAGCCTGGAAGAAGGCTCGGTACCGAACTTTCAGATAGGGCTAAAACTGCAGGTGTAGGAGGCATTTTCCACACTGATGAACTTCCTAATTATGGAATAACTGAAAATGAAGTTCATGCTGTAAGAAACATGATCGTTGCATGCAAAGATGACGTCATAATACTAGTTGCTGAAGAGTCNNACTGCTTATATGCGTCCTCTTCCAGGCGCTGGAAGAATGTATCCTGAAACTGATGTTCCTCAAATAAAAATATCTCAGGAGTACTTCGATTCAATTGAGACACCGGAACTCTTGACAAACAGAGCAAAACGTTTTTTTTCAGACAGCGGTCTGAATAAAGAGCTTGCAGAAAAAATAGCTTATTCAAGATATCTACCCCTATTTGAAAATTTAATTGGAATCTACAGCAAGGACTCTAACGTAAATTCAACCATGATTGCCCGGACTCTTGTGGGAATAGTCCCGGAAATTAGGAGAAATGGTGTTGAGACGGATAAACTTAGAGACGATCACTTCAAAGGACTTTTTACAGCCATTTCAAAGCAGGAAATAGCTAAAGAAGCTATTCAGGATATTTTGAGTGCCCTTGCAAAAGAACCCGAATTGACCACGCAGGAAGCTATCTCAAAGCTCGGACTCAGTATTTTTGATCCAGAAAAAGTTGAAAACTTCATCAAAAAAATGGTACGAGAAAAAGGAGATTTCATCAAGGATAAA
>PMJC01000082.1 GCA_003157235.1 Methanosarcina sp. | reverse complement strand
TTGGTATGGTAAAGGACTTGCTCTAAATAGATTAAATAATTCCGATTTGTAGGTTAAATAGTTACTTAATTTTCATTTATTTTTATACTTCGTGAGGTGAATACAGCAGCTTTTTGGCTTTTACCTTAAAACATGTTTTAATAAAAAATGGGGATTCCCTACACAATCAGGTAAGAATGTCCTATAATTTAGGCTGAAAAATGAGAAAACACATGATTTTCGCACAAAAAAATATGTGTTATATTATTCTATACACACAATAGTTTGCATGCCATAGTACCATTTTACAGTGCAAAGGTAGCTTAAAATATAAATACCTTAGTTAATAACAGTTTTTAGGGAAGTTTCCATCTATACAGAAGGCTGCAGGATATTCGACTGAAATAATCCTTTCAAGGTAAAATATCCAATAAAAAAATAAATATGTATCAGAAAAAGTTATATTACGTTCTAATTTGCAGAGAAGGGGGTTTTCAGGGAAAAAATATTTGCGGAAAGAAATATTAGAAAAGAGAATCATAACTAGGGAAGTATCATGGAAACAAAACTGATCATCGCAATTGCTCTTATCATCTCAGTTGTTTTATTGGCCGCAAAATTATTTCAAGAAGTCAGCACTGAGCAGTTCAAGGAAGGTAAATATATCCATATTAATAGTGTGGTAATCGAGTTTAATAAGTCTAATGCGAATGTCAATGTAGAATACCGTATTAGCCCTTTCGCTGAAGCGTACATATTCTTGTTTGGGAGCAAGCACCTGGAGCCCAAGATGAAAGAAATTTTTGCTGATTTCAGTGATGTAAAGATCCTTAAGATAGGAAGTTATAGTGCTTCACTTCTTGTGTCAAATATTTCCCGGAAAAATGATCAGTTCTACCTGCATGAATCCAGAAAATTCGATGTACAGCCTGATATCCTTACACTCGTTTATCCGGATGGTACAAAAAGGAATATCCTAAATACAAGTTCTACCCCTAATACCTTCTATACATAGGGAAGATCTGCTATAACTTTCAATTATTTTTAATTAACCTTCCATCTTCTTTTTATCCTTTTTTTCATTTTTTTTCGTTTTAAGTGTCTTCTAGTTGCCATTAGATGCAATTTATATATACTGTCTCATTAATTGTATTTTGATCATATTCCTTTATAATCATTTTTTTTCTTTTAGAAAGAATGAATATCCGAACTTGAGCCATAATTTGAATATATTGCAGAAAAAAACCTATATTTAAAAACTCTTTTAATGCTCCGATATTCCCCCATTTATACAGATGTATAATTTTTTTGCCCGTTTGCTCACTATTAGTTCAGTGAAAGTTAGATTAATTTTTAAGCTACTGTCATATCGAGAAAATAGATTGAATTTTTGTGTACATTTAACGGAAAGTGGTGTATTCATTTATATTAATTAATTTACAAATAATTCTGTAGCATCTTTTTTCCAAAACTCCATTCTCCTTTTTTAGTACCCTGTGCCCTCTGCAAAAGTTAAAAATATGTTTATTAAAGCTCAATTTTATTGTTTAGCAGCTGAATTCTTTTTAAAAAACCTATTGTTTTAATTTTATTCGTATTTCAGGAATATATATTTAACAAGAGAAACCCAATTTGCTTTGATAGCAATGGGAAAATTCAAAATAAAATGTCTGAAGTGCGGAAAAGAATATGGTCATCAGTACAGGCTCGCCTGTGAGAACGATGACTCCATCTTGCGGGCGGAATATTTTGAAAAAAGGCTGGATCTACGAAAGCAGCCAGGTATGGGAAGATTTCATTCCTGGCTTCCGGTCCAGGAAGAACTTACTACGGATGCAGGACCCACTACCTACAAAAGTGAAGCTTTCGCCAGGGAACTCGGGCTCTTAAACCTTTACATAGGATTCAGTGGGTATTGGCCAGAAAGAGGATCTTTTATCAAAACCTGCAGTTTCAAAGAACTTGAGGCTTACCCTACCATGCAGCTTTTAAAAGAAAGCGGTGGAAAAGCTATAGTCCTTGCCTCTGTCGGAAATACAGGTAGGGCATTTGCTCATGTCTCGGTCTTAACAGGCATAGATGCCTACATAGTAGTTCCAGATTCCGGAATTTCATATTTATGGCTGCCTGAAGAACCGAATGAGTCCGTTCATTTGATCGATCTGAGCCCAGGGAACGACTACACTGACGCTATCAACCTTGCAGTAAGAGTTGCAAAACTGCCTGGATTGGTTTCCGAAGGCGGAGCCAGAAATATCGCCCGAAGAGATGGGATGGGCACTGTGATGCTGGATGCAGCAGTAACCCTCGGAAAAATGCCTGATCACTATTTTCAGGCAGTAGGGAGCGGAACCGGGGGAATTTCAGCATGGGAAGCTTCCTTACGCTTAAGGGCCGACGGGCGATTCGGGCAGAAACTTCCAAAATTACAGCTTGCTCAGAACCTTCCTTTTGTACCTATCTACAGTGCCTGGCAGGCAAAAAGAAGGGAAATTATTCCTGAAATTGATATGAAGGATGCTAAGAAACAGATAGAGGAAACTTATGCATCGGTCCTTACAAATCGGACTCCTCCATATGGCATAAAAGGAGGACTATATGATGCACTTGGTGATACGGATGGGGTGATGTACGCAATTACCAGAGAAGAAGCTATTGAGGCTAAGGCCCTGTTCGAATCGTTGGAGGGGATTGACATACTGCCCCCATCCGCGGTTGCTGTAGCTTCCCTGTTAAAAGCTGTAAAAACTGGAAACGTTGGGACGGGAGATATTATTCTCCTGAATATTGCAGGTGGGGGGTACATCAGGCTAAAAGAAGACTTTACACTTTTTCAGATCTCACCGGTAGCTCATGCCAAAAACCCAGATGTCCCCTTAGAATCTCTAAATATCTGAGCGTGGAGAACTATAGAACAAGCACTGTATATTAAAGGACTATAGAATAAAAAAAGAAAGCTGAAGAGGTATGTCATGGCAAGTTCCGAAGAAGAAGTTAAAGCAATTATGAAAAAAGAAGGTATAGACCTTGCTGCAACTTTGCCCTGTNNGGAAGACCCATGATGCTGATTCAAAGTACAGGGCTTGGGAATATGATTAACGCTCTAGAATCCCTAAATGTAATATGCAAAATTCCATTACCTGTACTTACAAGCTGGCGTGGAGTTTATGGAGAATATATTGAAGCGCAAGTTCCTCTTGGGGTTCACCTTCCAGCCCTTCTCAAAGGAGCAGAGCTGGAATACACAATAATTGAAGACGCTGAAAAAATCTATCTCCTTGAAAATGTAATTAAAGATGCTTTTGAAAATTTAAGGCCTCACATTGCTCTGATATCACCTAAAGTATGGGAAGCTTCGGGCTGCTGCACATGGGAAGTTGCCAGCCTTCCAGAAAAACCGAAGGTTATGGAAAGAACATGCGGGTTTAATCTCAAGATGACAAATATCAAGCCATTGATGCTCAGGAACGAGGCAATTTGCGCAGTTGCCTCTCAACTTGATGACGAAATTACAGTAACAAATCTCGGAATACCCTGTAAGGAACTTTATGCCTACAAAGACAGAGATCTCAATTTTTATATGTTTGGTTCAATGGGGCTTGTTTCCTCGATTGGCCTTGGCATTGCACTCCGCGCCGAAAGGATAGTAGTGGTTTTTGATGGGGATGGAAGCCTGTTGATGAATCCTAATGCCCTTCTTGAAGCTGCAAAAGAAGCCACTAAAAACTTGATAATTATTGGCCTTGATAATGGTTCTTACGGGTCTACAGGTTCGCAGGAAACATGTGCTATGCGCTATATTGACCTTGAAATTTTTGCAAAAGCATGCGGAATCCAAAATACGGCTAAAGTAAACAGCCGGGAAGGTTTAATTGAGGTTTTCAGGAGGTTTAGGACCATGCAAGAGCTTTCATTCATCCATGTAATCCTTAAGCCAGGAAACACAAAAGCCCCCAATATTCCCCTAAGTCCAGAAGACGTTACAAAACGCTTTAAAAGGGCTTTAGAAGCAGAAAAACTATGAATTTTTCAAATCAAATGGTTATGAAACCTTGAAAACAGAACACATATTAATTATTGAAAATTCAACCCTAACTTTAACAATCGAGTAAAAATATTTGCCTTTTTTATGTTATTTCGGTCGAATACCCCACAGCTTGCTGCGGGGATGAAAGCGGCCTAGCCCGAAGGGCTATAAATATCCCTTGCTAAAGTAAATGGATAACTGGTATAAAGTACAGCATGGGAATAAAAAGTACAAGACATGCTGTCTACGATCTTAAGTATCATCTGGTATGGGTGCCCAAGTACCGGAAGCACATATTTGATGATGAAATAAGAAAAAGCGTAAAGGAAGTATTCCAGAAAATAGCTGAAGAGTACGAGTTTGAGATAGACACGATGGAAGTGATGGAAGATCATGTACATATATTCGTTGAAGCACCTCCGCGCTATTCTCCATCGCAAATAGTACAGATCATAAAAAGCATATCGGCCAGAGAAATATTTAAGAAATATCCCAAATTGAAGAAACAATTGTGGGCGCATGAGTTGTGGAATGACGGTTACTTCGTGCGGAGTGTAGGAGATAAAGTAACCGCAGATATCATCCGGAAATACATTGAGTATCAAACTCATGAAATTCAAGCCTCGCAACTAAAGATGTTCGAAAAATCAAAGCACAGGTAAATAGATGCCTCGCAGCTTGCTGCGGGGTCATTCACTTGTTTGTTTCTCCCCTAAGTGATGGAATGATAAACGGACTTCTGAGGGCACAATCTGACCTAATACGCGGCGTTTTATTACCATTATTCCACCTTCCTGCAGCAGCGGCTACGGCTTCCCCTTGGAGGGAGATTTTTGTTATTTTATATTTACATAAACCTCCCCGGGGGATGATAAACGAGCTAGTTCTTCTGCTGTCTCAAAATGACTTATTGTTGGACAATGATACTGTAACTTTG
>PMJC01000426.1 GCA_003157235.1 Methanosarcina sp. | reverse complement strand
CATTCTCAAAGGATGTTATTTTACGATGTTAATAAAATCCCGATACTTCATGAAAAAAACAATATACTATTTTTATGTCCACGGTGTTTTGCATGCCATAGTTCTATTTTTATAGTACAAAGGTAGCTTAAAATAGAAGTCAGTTAGAATAACGGTTATCTGGGAAGTTTCCATCCCGCAGCAAGCTGAGGGGCATTCGCCTGAAATAAACTTTTTGATCTACGAAATTTCAAACAACCAAGCAAAAGTTATAAGTAATAATTCGAGTATTAAAAGTGTTGTTGGATAAGGTTGCCTCCTCAAAAAAGCCTTTCAACACTGATATTTTCAAAAAATTAGCAAATGGGCCCGTAGCTTAGCCTGGTGGAGCGCACGGCTGATAACCGTGAGGTCCTGCGTTCAAATCGCAGCGGGCCCACCATATTTTCTTTAAATCCTCATTTTTTCTCTCACTTGTATTTTTACAATCTCAAGTTTAAACAGAAAAATTTTTCTCAGATAATATATCCATGAGGATTCAATTTACCTTTGATTTTTCCTTTATGTGATTCCTGTCCAAATATTTCTCGCTATTTCTGTATTTGACAAGATTTTTTCCTGGTTCAGTATTCTTTGATTTTAAAGATGGCTTCCGTTATCCTCAAAATACTCGTTTTATTTCCAATGTCATCAATAGATAGAGATTATAACAAAATAATACACAACATCTTCAGATTCATTCTTAAACTATTGAGGATCAATTTTAATCAATTATCAAGATAAATGTAAGTTTTAGTAATATCTATATGTGTTATTTATTATATAATTTGTATAACCATCCCCTTGGAATGAAAGTTTACAAGAAATACTGAACTCCTGTATAAAATTACCCTGGAAAATAAAAAAAGTTCATATTGGTTAAGAAAATTCCGTTTCCAAAAAATATGATAATTATGGTAAAAAAGAAAAGACAAGAGCAAACGTCGGATTGGAGGATGAACTATGGAAATCTGCAGATCTGCTAAGGAACAACATGGATGCTGCAGAATACAAGCACTTTGTCCTCGGGCTAATTTTTCTTATAATGCATTTCAGCTTCTTTTGAAGAACTTTACAAGACACTTGAAAATGGCCCTTCGTGCGATCCCGACGCTATAGATGAGTACATAGCTGAAAACGTCTTTTGGTTCCAAAGGATGTTAGATGGAAAGTTCTAATGGCTAAATCAAAAATTGTAGATCTAAGTATCATTCTAGATAATGCTCTGGATTTAATTGAAAAAGGAAAACGTTCCGTCAATGGTTGGTGTATTGGCAAAGAACTACTGTGCCTGCAAGGATTCTCTTGACACAAAGCTTGGAGAACTTATGGATCTGATAGATAATATCAAAGTAAGGGATGCCGAGCATAAAAGTCAGGATGTGCTCGAGAGGATTTACGAATGCTTCCTTGGTAAATTCACAGATGCCGAGGGAAAATGAGGTGATCAGTTCTTTACCCAACGAAATATTTTCAGGGTTCTCGTTGAAATGATTGAGTCATATAAAGGTAAAGTCTATGACCAATGTTGTGGTTCAGGTGATATATTCGTACAAACAGAGCGCTTTATTGAGGAAGGTGGCGAAAAGAAAGAAAATGTCTTATTTTTTTGGGCAGGAATCAAATAAGACTACAAGGAAACTTTGCAAAACATCTAATATTGTTCACATTTTTTCTTACTCTTTTCCCATTGTTTACTTCTAAATCACTTTTGATGAAAATCTTTTTGTACTTGACAATGGATGCATTTTGCTCATATTATGAAGTGTCGATTTTTGCGGTGGGTACTATAAAACGCATTATTAAGGAAACTGAAGAAAGCACCATCCAGATTTTGACTTCATAAACGAAAACTTAATTGTAAATATGCGCTTCTGAAATCCTTTTGCTACTTTTATCTTACAAGCAGATCTCACAAAAGCTTCTTTTAAGAATACTTCTGAAGATTAAACACTTAAATGTTTTTTGACTTTTAAACCTTGCTTTCTGTTCGGCCTTTAATAATGTTGCCAAAGTACATACAGCCTTCCATTGAAATCTTTGGCATTTCTGGAGACTCATCTACCATGTTGACCTGAGAGCCCCTGATAAGTACACAGGGTATCCTTTCTCCAGCCTCACCCATCAGAAGTTCCGCAGCAGAAACAAGGTTATCTGCCACTGCTTTATGTGTAACAATGAGAGGTTTTCCATAGATATCACAAGTTCCCCTTGCATCCTCTACAGGTAAAAATCCTGAGACTCCAAGCGCAATTCCTGTGCATCCAAGTCTAAGGGGCTGAGTCCTGCTGTCCCCGATAATCACTCCAAGCCTACAGGAATAACGCTGTTCAAGCCGTTTTCGGATATATCCCGAACTTTTTTGTGGATCATCTGGGAGCAAGACGACACGCCCTTCAGGGGCATTGGATGCATCGATTCCTGCATTTGGGGCCAGAACACCTTTCGTAATTGTAAGTACAGCTCCAGGCACACCCCCTAAAATTTCATCACATTCCTTAATCACAAGTTCCATTTCTCTGGGATCGATTCCGTACTTTTTCCCAAGTAGTTGTGCCTTTTCTCCTGGAACAATGCTTGCAAGCTCAATAACTCTTTTTTCCGCCGTTCCAACTGCAGATTCAGCCAGTACGAAAATATCTCCTTCAACTGGAACAACGCATGCCTCCTCAAGCGAAATTTCCAAAATTCGTACGATGTTATCCCCTTCCTTGATAATGGGGGTCTGAATCCCGAACATCTGAATATAATTCTTTCCTGAATTCATATTTTGATGCCTTTGAATGATGATAATTAGCTTTAGTTTCCTAAACCAAACGAATCTATATAGGAATCAAACCTTAAAATACCGGGAGATATTGATAAATGTATCTAGAGATTCCATAAAATGAAATAAATTCCACATCCTGCAATTAAGCATAAATAGAGAAAACATTTATACGAATTTTCCATGAGACCCAATATCGTCTATTCAATATTTCATTTTCGTTTCTGTCTATAGGTCTCACAGTAAAAATCAGTACTTCAAAAACTTAGAAAAATGAATTTATCATCAAGTACATTAATCTATCAACTAATCACAACTTCAAAGTTGAAAGAAAGGAAATAAACAGGAAAAATGGGAAGAAAAGTACAATCTCCTACTACACTTTATTTCTACCGTGCTTTGCATGGTTATACAGCGCCAAGTAACTTAAGTATGAATATTTACATTTAAAATTATATTTTTTTTTAATGGAATAAATTCGTGAGTTTACTGTAGAGAATTTCTATAAGGATCTAGCCATTTAAGAATTGAGGATTTTAAATCTCTTCGAATTAATTTTTACTTATAGAACCTCTTACCGATTTCGCTCTTAAAAAAGGATACAAGCTCCTTCAGTTAGTTGAAGACAAACTTGCTGAAATAAATTCATCTACCAATGCGATCTACCCAATTGATGGGGATGTATTTCCCAAAGATCTACGGACGAAGATACTGTAATGGAGTAGTGTGTCAGGTAAGGTGAGTTAAGTAGTAGAGGTGTATTAATGATCTCGGTTTTAAGTAATGTACTTCTCTCTATACATTAGTAAAACAGGCATAACCACAATCATCTACAATAAAAGAACTCGTGAAAATAAGAGATTTATCAAATTACTCTACAAATAATTATAGGGTTTTATTGTCTAAAAGAAATTTTGTGCGATAATTCATACAAACAAAACCATATGATATCTTATTTTATAGACCAAATGGTACTGATTACATAGTTACATTTTATGGTGCAAGGGGAGCTCAAAATATAGCCCAGTTAGTTAATAAGGTTCGTGGGGAATTTCTTTCCTTGAGCAAAAACTGCAGGGTATTCGACTAAAANNATTTATTTGCATATGACGAAATTTAAGGATTTTTCGAAATCCTCATTATATTAAGGAATAGTAGAACAAGCAAAAGCAAAGTTAAACTTATCTAAATTAAAGAACCATGGTCAAAATAAATTATCTGATTTCTGAATTTTGACAAACTTAGTGTGCAGCCCGATGAACCCTCCATCTTTTTGGGTAGAGTGGGCAAAAGCAGCTTGATTTCTATAAAATAAATTTAGGTCGTATCCTTAAGTCATTGACCAATTCCAAAAAAACAAGTAAATCTTCCGAATTTGAGAAAATATAGAGAAAGTCCTGAGCTCAGGTTTTTTGGTAAGTTACAGAAAAAACCGAAATTTATAACAAATTTTTTCCAAAATGTATCATTCTTTGTATTGTATTCACTTAATCGGACAGCATGTCTAATTTTCTGAAAAATCACAAATTTCAATCATTTATTTAGTAGAATAATTCCATATCCTGAGAAATCAATTACACACAGTGCACAAAAATTCGATTCAAAATTCACAGCAAATTCGTGATATTACACTGAATTGCAATTATAAAAAATAGAGGAGGTTCAGGAGATTCCCTGTCTTTTTGCTGCCTCAAGCTTTCTGAGGTCTTCGCATTTTTCTCCATATTTTCTTATCTTCAGTAAATTTATGATCGTTGAGACTCTATATGAGTGCTCCTGTTCTTTTTCGGCTTTTCGAGCCTGATAAACCCGAATAGATCTAAGAAGGTCGATTTTTCTGAATTCAGGCCAGAAAGGAACGCAAAAGTATGCTGCACATTCACTTCCGTTAGCCTGCCAAGAAAGAAAATTAGAAACTCTCTCATCGCCACCTGTACGGATTATCAGGTCCACATTCGGAACTGAGAATCCAGGAGAAGGATATAGGTGTTTTGAAATGAGATTTTCATTCACTTCTTCCAGAGAAAGCTTCCCACTGGAAACACAACTTGCAATATCCTGGACGGCCTGAATAATATCTTGTCGACCTCCGTAGGCAATTGCCACGTTTAGATGAAATTTATTACAATTTTCCGTAGCTTTTTCTAGCTTTTCAATTGAATTATTCAGAAACTCAGGCAATTTTGATCTATCACCTATGATACGGACCCGAATCTTTTTTTCATACGTATTTGGGTCGGCATAAAGTTTCAAAAATTTTTCGTTGATAAGATTAAATAAGCCATCCACCTCATCTTCAGGACGCTGGAAATTTTCCGTAGAGAGAGCATAAAGAGTAAGCTGTTTTACCTTTATATCATAACACCAATCGATAACCTTTTCACTAACTTTTGCCCCCATTGAGTGCCCAAAACTTCGACTTTGCCCCATATTTCCTGCATATCTGCGATTCCCATCCATAATAACGGCTATGTGATGAGGGATTTCAAAATTTTGAATATTTTTTTCGAGCCTACTTTCGTATCGTTTATAAGATGCACTAAATATACGGTTTTTCAAGAAGCGAAATCCTGGCCAGAAAGCTCCTTTAGGGTATAAATTAATTTTCGACCTTGTCACTGTGCCTCCTTCTAAATATAGGCTGAGAGTACAGTATAATTTGTATCTTTTTATGATATATCTCTTGTGTCTGCCAACTATTATTCATTGAAAGTGGATACATTTTAAATTTACTGTCATATTAAAAAAATAGATGGCATTCTTGTGTACATCTGCAGAAAGTGGGTTTAATGACATCGTAAATTGTACCATTACCAAAAGTTCATATGATCTATGCTACTCCAGAAAACCTACTGTAGGGGCTGAGATTAAATCATTTTTTGTGCCACAAGCAACGAAGGCTATAAGACCTTCACTTGCTCAATATTATTTAAATATGTCACAAGCAAGACAATTACTTTCATTCCCATGTTTCAAGATGTAAGCGGTGTTTAATATCACCTGTAGACCAAGTATTCGCTTGTATCCACGATATTTATCCTCAAACTCTTCAACTAATTTTGGGATTATTTCTAACATGAAATTGTATCCCAATCTTGCAGAGTTGATTACGTTTTTTGTCATCAAATCATTGTATATACTATTATTCCACCATGTTAGAAAACTAAATAGTGATATCTTCGTAGATATATCTTACCTATATATAATATCTATTTAGTTTACATCTCTGTATACTAATCTCTTCGGTAATAAGTTATGAATATCTATACATAAAATAGGTATCATTTTATCATTACCGATATTTTGAGTTATTGGGGGGATATTTAATTAAAGACGGACAAAATATAGGGTTGGCTATCACAAATAATGTTATAAGCCAAAATTCGACTACATACACAATAAAATTGGATGTTTACGACAGATCTGGTAAGAAATTAATAGAAGGAATTAGGCCGGTAAATTCAATCCATGGCCTGGCAATAATAACTATAACCTATAGAGATCCTTAAAAATAATACTAAAATATAAAAATAAGTAAGGATGATTTTAATCTCCATATAACTTTTTAATAAAATGTAAATGACATAAATCTAATTGAATACTTTTGTAACTTCTTAGAAATTCATGGGTAAAAATATCTAATTTTTCGATGTTACTAGGTTTTAGTTCTATGATCGTTCCGGTGGGATCAGTCTCTAATTGCAGAAAGTAGTGTAGGCAAAAAAGGTAAAAATGCAGGGGGCTGCAATAACTCCCTTTTTAATTATTGAATTCATCCAAAACTTGACTCGATATTATTTTTCCTTTATACATTAACCGGGTTTAGACAATTAAATCAAAAATGAACGATTATAGGGTTATTTAGGACATTTTCTTGAGTCGAATAGGAATCTTTGAAATAATTAATGAAATCATGCCTATGTAATGTTAATCCTAATTAGTTTAAGTGAATATTATATATTCCCCTAGATATATGTTTAATTAAATTTAATCATAAATTATATATTTACACGTATCTTCAAGTAGACCTTCGATCGAGCTGTAGGTATATCCCCCTGCAGCTCATTAGATTCATTTTTTGACATATAAGATCAGCCGGATCACCTAAACTAATAAAAAAAAGTTAAATTTGGTTTTTAAATTGGTACTATTAGTTTTTGCAATCCTGTCAAATTTGGTAGAAGCATAATTTTTGGCTAAAGATTTAATTTTAGAACCGGATTTTGATTTCATTGCCAGGAGGACTATCAGCTGCCAGGACCACTTTATTAATTTAAGAGGGCAATATTGAAGCATCTTGAGCTAAAGAGCCATGTTTTCAATTCTGGTAACTCCGGATTATCTAAATATTGTCAAAAAAAATAAAATGAGAATTTATCATCTCACTGATGACCATATTCAATTTTCTTACCAACTAATTCTCCTTGAACATTATACAAATATGCAGTATATCCAGTGTTATTTCAAATAAATGA
>PMJC01000264.1 GCA_003157235.1 Methanosarcina sp. | reverse complement strand
CCTTTGATGTAACAACAGCCCTATATTTTCCTGCCCTGAACTTTTCAAGAATAGAACTCCTCTCTTTCGCATGTGTCCTGTAGGTAATTGCAGGGATAAAAAATTCTCTGGAAATCTGGTGGACAAAGTGGTTGTGTTCCGTAAAAATAAAGATCCTGTCTTCTTTGTGTGTCTCCAGAATCTCTTTTAGTTTTTCAAGTTTTGAGTTGCTGTTGAAAGCAAGGTATCTGGCCTCATTTCTTGCGAGTAAAGCCTTTCGGGCTTCTGGGTCTCGCCCGCTTTTAATTACAAGCTTTTGAAAATCCTATGGCCCTTTTATTATTGTTCTAGTTTTTCTGATATAGTTAAGGAAAATAGAATAATGCTGCTCATACTCCTTCCGTTCCTCTTCCGTAAGCTTAGTAGTTACCCGCTTAATCTTGTAGGTGGCAAGGTGTCCGCCTGCAAGTTCCGAGACCTGCTTTTCATATACCTTTCCCCCGATAAGTCTGTTCAATTCCGAGTGTAGATCATCTTCGCGTTCGTATGTGGCTGTCAGCCCGAGCCTGTAAGGAGCTGCGGAAAATTCAGCAATGTTCCTGTACCCTACTGCAGGTAGATGATGTACTTCATCAAAAATAACGAGGCCAAACATGTTTCCAAGATTTTCGGCTTGAATATAGGCAGAGTCATATGTAGAAACTGTGATAGGAAGAATTTTTTTCCCCCCACCCCCAAGCTGTCCGATTTCCATGAAAAAACTCTCTTAGAGCTGCTTTTTCAACTGCTCAAGCAAATCAAGGGTAGGGACGATCACAAGAGTAGGGGTATTGCACCCAGCTATAGCTCGAATTCCAACAAGGGTCTTTCCGCTACCTGTAGGCAGGACAAGTACGCTCCATTTGTCGTTCTCACCCCAGGAAACGAGAGCTTCTGTCTGATAATCTCTTAGTTTCAGTTTTTTTCCTGAAGCTTCATATGCTGCTGAAAGGTCAGGACAGGGAAGGAGGCTAAGTACGCTATCTTCAAACTGAATGTTTGAGTTTCTCAAATAGTTTACAGTATCCTTATAATAAATAGCAAGAGCCCTTAAGCTTCCGCTTCTCTCGTCCCATATTGCATTTGGGATCCTTACATTGCTTTTTATAAGCGGGGTTCCCTGTTTGAAGCTGATTTTGATCATTATTCATTAAAAACTGGGACATTATATATAAATCCGAGTTACTCTTGCAGAGGTAAGGTTCTGCAGTTCACTGTTCTACTCGGTATGTTCACTGAAATGGATTTAAAAGTTATGTAAATACAAATTTGAAAGTAGTTGATTCAATATCAAGATCCATGTGGCTTAGCATCCTAATAATAGACATGAGTGGATTTCATGGTAAACTAATTTTTTATCATGTTAGTGAGTTACTGAAAACAATAAGCATAGGGATTTCTTCGCATTTTTCCCAAATGCATTGGTAGTAATCTTTTTTCAGATTTGATCACTAATTCACGAACAAGACATCGAATTATCAGCATGAAATTAAAATCAAATTAATTTTTAAAACAATATTAAGGCAAAGATCTGCTAAAGTGATATATAATAGTAGAAATTGAAAAATGCCCTATAAGAATCAAGCTTATTACATAAGGTCAAAGTAAGAAATTCCCTGGTCTAAGCTTGTTACTAGGAGGTTATTTTAAACTACCTAGCTTTGCTTTCGCTTCTCTAAATACTGTTTGACGTTGCGTTCTGAAAAAAAATATATTTTCTTCCAGCATATATGTTCATTTCTCACTCTTCACAGCTTTTCTCATAAGTAGCTATCAATCCAAGTGCATCTAGTCTTAGATTAGTAGTTAAACTTGAATTAAGAGCAAAATATATCACAGAATATTCGGTGGCGTGTATTTGATATTGAAAACTGATGAATCCCCATCCATCATCTCAGCTTTATTTATACATTCATGACTATTCAGATATCGTACACGACATCAATGGATATTCCTGTCCAAAACACATATCGGAGCATTTTTATTGTGAGTGCATATAGAATAACTACTACAATGCACCCTGAAAAACTACATATAATAGTTATGTAGCTCTACTTATTCACTATCCTTACCTCTAAGGTGTCTTCTCCATAATTTATTCCAGCTCCCACTCTATCTGTAAACATTATTCGGTAGCTCCATTATTCTGNNCGAAAAATTTCATATTTGTTTTTATGACATTTTTCTAGTTTGTCTAAGTACTTCCAGAACTAACGGTATTTGGCACTACTGAAATTAAAAGAAAACCTTAATAAAGAGTAGATTAGTGAAAGAACTAGAGACTTTTTATTATTTTCTGGGCTCCTGATTCATTGAAGCCACTAATTCGGGAAATAATATTGAATTTTTGCGATTCTAGAGTATATTAAGAGTCTCAAGAACTAGGATTTAATAAAGCATAGACTAAGACGTGGAAAACGTATAGAACACAGAATAAAAGAAGCTAAAGATGCAATGAAAACTTAAACGCACCTGGAGGGTTTAGGATAAGCGAAGAAAGTGGCGAAACCCTGCTCTGTATATCTTTTTCTGAAGAGCAGCTTGATCAAATAAAAAAGTATGCAGCTATTAATGAAATGGAAGTTGAAGATTTTATTAAAAAAAATTGTCTTACTCACTGCCTTCAGCAAATGGAGTATATCCAAGGGCAAGATTATGAAGCGCCTGAACACGGAGGAAGAAGTACAAAATCAGAAAACAGATCAAGTATCGATTCAAAGAAAGTTGAACTTAAAAATAAGCCTACCTCAAAAGATCTGCTTGATGGACCACTTGTACTGGATCAGCAATGCATAATGGATTTATTTTCAATCAAGCAACAGTTCTGTGATACTTCGAATAATAAAATCATTACTGTGGCCCTGAAGCTGGGTCTGAATCAGCTCAGTGTAGCTATTGATATGCTCAAGAACAAACTGGGAAAATAAAAATCTTAACTTTTTTGACAATGTGTATGTAAACTCAATCATTTATATTACATATAGAAATATGCTAATTCTGACAGATCACATGGCCAATAAATGCAAAAAAATATTAAAAAAAGTACAACAAAATTCAATAAATTTGTCTGCTATTGATTTTTAATTTGAATTTATTTAAGAAAAGAAGATACACTATTTTTAAAATAGTCTATGTGGAAGTAAGTTAATTTAGAAACAATTTTATTAGTTCATTCAATATAATTAAAACATAATTATATTTACAATTTAAACTAGATAGATCAAAGAAGTGATGAATAAATCACTTTAGCTTTTTTCAGAATTGATAATTAGGCAAGAAATTGATTTTCAAAAGTATCGATTAATTATTGGAGAGAATAGATTTGTCATTGAAAAAATACATCTCATGAATCACTTTTCCAGGCGTAATTGAGCGCACAGCGGATAAGTCAGAACCAGCCTGGCCGGAACCGCTACGCTCTAAAGAAAATGCACCTAACATACTATTCATTGTTCTAGACGACCCAGGATTTGGATAACTTGGATGCTATGGAAGTCCTATCAAAAACTCCATCTGGATAGCTTGGCTGCTAGTGATCTTGCTTACAACAATATGCATACTAATGCGCTATGCTCAACTAGCGGCTCATGCATGCTTACCGGTCGAAACAACCGTTATAACAACATGGTCTGCATCACCGAAGGCTCAATATGCTATCCAGGCTAGAATGGCTATATAGCTTTTGAGAACGGCTTTTTGTCAGAGATGCTTCTGTAGCATGGTTATAACACCTATGCTATCGGCAAATGGCACCTGACTATCAGCCTTGAGTTCACAGGCAAGATCCACAGTGTGATTGTGGATATGAGCGGTCAGCTGATAGAAGACAAGGAAGCTGCGATGTGTATTGCCATGGCTCGGCAGTAAAATTGAACTAGCATACTGATTTTTTCTCTCGATACCGATTTGTAGAGCAAATTTAGCCAAAAAATGAGGTTTTATCAGGGAATAAACTCTCTGGAAACCACTTTAGCCTTTTTAGAATCGAAATATATACAAAAAACTAAATAATTTTTACACTTATTTTATATAATTTTAATTAAATGGGAACTAATGTAACAATATCGTGAGCTTACCTACAGATACGGAAAGAAAAAAGTGATGATGCGGTTTTCTGGCTACCTTATGCTCTTGTATCAGCATCTGTAGCAACTTTCTTCTGGCTTCTTGATGGAACTAATGATTAATACTAACGTCATTTAGGACTTTATTCACACAAATTTGTGTGGACCGTAGGCACTCATAGTAACGTCATAAATTCCCGGTGTTTGTGATAAAAAATTGCAGATTTCTGCACCATTAATGAGATTAGTAACCGTATATCTAACTCTAGATGTGGGATCTTTAAAAAATCCAATAAATCCTACTTTAATAGGAATAGTTTCTGTTACTACATTGAGTTTTAATCCTGTAATCGATATTTTGCTACAATCTACACATTTATTATGAGAGTTGACTGCTTCCACCGGAGCAATCATAAAAATGAGACATAGTAATATCAAAACAAGAAAACATTTTCAATCACAAGTGAATAAAAAACAGCAAATTAGTCTAAATATTGTCCAATAAGTAGTTTTTTATTAACACCGATTAGTATGGATATTAAAATCGCTTCTGATTATTTCATATTCTAGTATA
>PMJC01000102.1:1728-9704 GCA_003157235.1 Methanosarcina sp. | reverse complement strand
AAGTTCTTCTATATTTTCTCCCTTTCGAGTTCCTTTCTCATGGGCAAGCATTCTGGCAAACTGTTGGGAAAAAACCTTATGAGCTACCATAGCCATAGAGTGTTCAGGTCTAACTTCAAATTTTAGATCTCCTTTCTCTTTTTTACTTTCATCCTTTTTTTCAGTTTTTTCACCAAATTCTTCTGGCCTTTTTTCAATAAATCCAACTTCATCAATTTCTCCTCTATGTATGAAGAAGAGTTTTGTGCCAAAAAGGTATTCCCATAATTCACTTTCTTTTTTTACTCTTTTTACAGCTTTTTGCGCATCCTGCCCGAAAATTTTTACTTCAACTGCTTCCTCGACCTGCTTGATTTTGCCTGGTAAGAACTTCCAGTCTCTTTTATCAAGAGGATACACAATCCGAACAAGAGAAGCAAGAATTAAGGCTTTGTTCTTGATTTCTGGAGGTAACATGATATTTGATTTTTCAAGAGCTGATGATAGATTCTTTACGTTGATTTCTGGAGACTGGAGTTCCATGATAAGAGAGAGCATCCCGATTTCGTGGGGTTTCAACCCTTTAAGAGGATGGGTCAAGATAATTTCTTTACCAACCTTGGCTTTTTCTTCCAGTGAAACCGTAATTCCGATGTCATGGAAAAGAGCTGCAAAGCCCAATATTTCTCTATCTTCCTGCCCTAATCTGTGATAGGGGAAAAGTCCATCAAAAAGTATGAATGCGTTGGTTCTAATATTTTCTGCTCTGGCTTTATTTGCTCCATAAAGCTCAAAGAGGGTTTCAAGGGTCCACTCCTTGAAGCTGATATCTTCTTGGTTTTTGCCCAGTGAGCAGCGCCTTGCCTGGAAATGGAACTCCCTTGCTCCATTCTTTTCAGAGCTAAAAGGGAAGATGAAAAGCCTTTCTTTTTCAAACCTAGAATATAGAGTTTTGATCTCTAGCTCAGGGATTTTTAGAAAAAGGCTTAATTCTGCTGTATTTGAACCCTTATCCAGCGAAAGGAGAATTCTAGCCTGCTTTCCGTACACATTTTCTTGGTTTGAAAGTTGCATACAAAAAGCCCTTTCCTTGAAGCTTAAAACGGTTTTTTCCGGCAGATTATCCTTGAAGAGAAGTGCTCTTTCGAATTTGGAAAAGGAATTTTCTGCAAGGTTGTAATTTTCNNGTCTTTCTCCCAGTTTCACCTGGTATAAAACCCTCTTTTGTTTAAGTTTCAGGAGTGGGAGCAAGTCAAATCCTGAACTAAGTTCGAAAATCAGTTCCTTTATCTTGATATCTGGACATTCAAAAGCAGAAACATCTTTTGGTAGAAAACTAGTATATTCTTCTCTTCTGTGCACACCAGCTTCGAATCCACCCAGACTCTTGATGGTCAACCACTGTCCTTCTTGTCCGATCTCTTTTCGTAATCGCAGATAATAACCCTCAGCCATTAAAGACATTTTTTTTGTGTCCAGGAAAGTATCTTCTATCATCTGTACTGCAGCTTCAGAAATAGAATAATCTCCCAGTTGAGATAGCGCTTCAAGGTCTTGAATATCTGTTTCGCCTAATACCAGAAACTTTGATTCGATTTCCATATTTCCCCCTAATGTTCTAACACACAAAATATGATTATTAGTATAATGATTTAGGTCTTTTTGTGAGTAGCTACACAATTTTTCCTCATTCCGAGGAAAATTGGATGTAAAATGAATTATTTTTATTGCTTATTCAATATGATTTATATATTGTCGATGATATTACTTACATTGATTTATTTCTATTCTTAAGTACTATATTTCAGAATATTAACTATACTATAGATTACTATAAAGGAGTTTACGAATACAACAATTTAAAAGGGCTAAGATGACTGAAGACACAAAGATATCAGAAGAAATCAAAAAGCTTAAAACAAAACTTGAAAAACTAGAGGAGATCGTAAAAAAAGCAAATAGCATAAAAGATATTAAAATGAATATGTTAAAAGAAGCGAAAGAAGATAAACTTTTGGCAAAAGATGAACTAAAAAAGTACTTAATTGATATCAAAAATTTTAAAATTATAGCAGAAGACAAAACTTTAATAAAAAAAGCAAGATCCAAATTAATAAAGCTGGAGCTTGAAATAATGCTCAGTGAGTTCAACAGCTTACAAACCGAATATACAAAAACTCAAACCGAAATTGAAAACCAAATCAACAAGTAAGCGATAGGGTAAACATAGCTAATAGATACAAAAATATGGAAAAAATGGTAAATGTGCATTTTGAATAAATAGCCTGAAATCAAGTCAGATAGAGCTTTTTAACTTGTATAATAATTTTTTTTCCTTTTTTAATTTTTTCCCAGAATAGTTTTGCATATTGGAAGTCAAATTTTGCATACTTTATACTTTAGTTGGTTTTCAGAAGATGAAATTTCCTTTCCAGTAACTTCCTGTGGTCCATCATATTGCAGAAAAAACGATACGATGCCTAATTCCCAAACAACTTAATTATTTTTCATTTTGACAAGTTTTGAATCCCTTTACATTTTCATATTAAAGATTGAACTTAAAAATGATAAGACAAATTTCTTAATGGATTTTATGGATTTCTAAAATGATGAGGATATTTATTTTTTAAAAAGACGAACATGTTCTTTTCTAAGTGAATTGAGAAGCTTTTCGTCTAATTTTGCATCATGAAGTGTTTTCACTTTAGAAAGCTGGTCAAAGGTTAAATAATGAGCTTCTCTAAGATTAGCTTCCTTAAGGTTAGCTCCTGTGATATCAACTCCATCGAAGTTAGCTCCTTCAAGGTTAGCCTCTATAAGGCTAGCGTCTGTACGGTCAGCCCATTTAAGGCTAGCCCCCTCAAGATTGGCCCATGTAAGGTCAGCCTTTATAAGGTCAACTCCTACAAGGTTAGCTCTTTTAAGGTTAGCTTCTTTAAGGTTAGCTCCTTCGAAATCAACCATGCTATAATTCCTTTCTTTTACCACTAAATTTTTGTTTGCCCTATATCAAGTGTGAATTAAAATAAACATTATTATCACTGTTTTTGAGTGCAGGCTTTGTCCTATTGTGGATCTCTAAGACCCTCTGGATATCTGCAGTTGCTATTCTTGTGAAATCCTCATACTTTGTTTATTAACCTTTTAGTAGGTGTCAAAAAGTTTATCTCGTGAGCTGTGGGGGGATCCCACAGCCAATTGAAAGTCTGTTTGACGGTATTAGAAAACCTCTTAATTACGATATATATAATTTGGTATATATTTTATGTATGCATTCTAAATAGTACCAACTTAAACTAATTAGCACTGAAATTAAGTGGTCTTTATCCTACGAACCATGACGGTGACAACAAGTAACTTAAGCCTTGTTTTTATTAAATGGAATCAACTGCAAAAAATAGTTTTGTGAGCTGCAGGTGAAAGATGCCTACAGCCTGAGGACTATTTTTCGGAGATCTCCATGACAATTTTTTCACTGCCAGACACATAACTACACTAAAACGGTAAGAGATACCTGCAGCTTGGTAGATTATCTGTCGGATAGCTCCGTGACAATTTTCCATTGCCAGAAACATAATTACACTAAAAAAATTCATTTCTGGATCTTTGCTATAGTGTATTTATGAATCATATTAGATTAGTTGAATTTGAAACAATATATATTTTTTACATATATACTATATATCTATATACTGGCTAAATAGTGTATACTTTAAATATTCTAATCCCCCGGACTATATCAGCAATCTTTTGGGGAATGAAAGATTTCTATTCCACTGATATCCAGATATAAAATTGTAAACATTATATTAAAACATATTAAGAAATTTATCCTACTAAAAGTAAACAGGTGGAAAAATTTATTAACTATTTATTAATTGAGACGAGGGTACCGAAAAATTAACACTCTGATTCAATTCATTCATGCTTTTAATTTTGTTTAGAAGTACTATATCATTATTTTTAGCCTATAAAAAACAAAATGTAGAGACATCTGCTATATTGATAGAGCTTATGCTTTTATTGTTTTTTTTGATGCATAATTTTGTGGTAAAATTTATTTGTTACCAATTTCATATGAAATGATAGAACATTTTTTATTTGAATTTGAGAAAATGTATATATTTTATTCTAATACCTGTATATCATAAAGTCAAAATGTTGCTATTCGATTGGATAGGCTCTAGCTTGATATTTAAAAAAATGGAAAACTAAGGTGAGCTTCAAGTCTATTTTGAAAAAAGCAAAATTAAGTCCTGGTTGAGGTATTTTGTTCCGACATTATGAACAATTCGTTTACCAAGAATGACCTAATTTTAAGACAAGCTCTTAGAAGTTTATTTTCGTTTCATGGAAATTTCAATGTTTTCTTTTACCAGCCTGCCTTCTGAAAAANNGGCGCAGACTATCACATTTTTCCCCTCTTTCACTGCAGACAGAATTTTATGCTTGAAATAGGGCACTGCACGCTCATAGACAGCTTTGAGACTTTCTCCCTCATGCAGACCTGGCTCAAAGTCCAAATCCCAGGAAGTAAACTTTTCAGCTCCATATTTTTCTTTCATTTTCTGTTTTTTTCTGCCCTGGAGCTTTCCATAGTAACGTTCATTTAAAGCAGCTGTCGAGTATACAGGGATAAGGTTTTTGTCGAGTTTTTCAGGAAAGGAATACCATTCAATGTTCCCTATCCCACTTTCATCATTTGTCTCTTCATGGACACGAATTCCTGTTTTTTTCTGCCCGGATAATATGATGAAAAGAGTTTCCTGTGCCCGAACAAGGTTTGAGACAAAAGCAAGATCAAATTCGATGTCTTCAAGTTTGACTGAGCAATCAAGAGCTTCTTCAATTCCTTTCCTGCTAAGAGGAACATCCATCCAGCCAACAAACCTGTCACCAGGCTTCAAATTGGACTTTCCATGCCTGACAAGCATAAGATAACCCATAGAATTACGCTCCAGAGAATTATACCAACATAAAATTACGCCATAAAACAAATAACATTAAACACTTTGATTTTGTACTTTTAAAACTTTAAAATTAAAAAATCATCACCTCGTCAAACTAGCCTGAATTCTCGCCTAGTATCGTCAAGAAGATGCAAGAGGTCACCTTTTTGGTTCATCGTTTCCGGATCAATTGCAGCTCCCCCCTTCCATTTAGAGCATGATACTTGTTTTCCGAAACTTAACTTTCAGATTCGACTTTCCATCCTCCTATAATCAAGGGCATCGGGAGCCGAATAAAAGTAGCTGTTTTCAGGGTAAGGTTCTGCAGATACCCAAGCTTTTTTCGAATAATTTTCTTTTAAGTTTCTCAAGCTTCTTTTTTCCAATCTTTTTTCATATAGGAAAGCCGTCCAGGCAACAACAGATCACAACCTTGCAAGCAGCTCCGCTGGTAGATGAATGATTACTCTTCCCACTTTGTGGTGATTTACAAACTCAGTAGCCAGGATGGTACCATGAAATTTAGGGAGCTATCGAAAACTTTTTAATGCATTTATCATGTTACAAATAATTTAAAACCAACAATACATTTAGATGGCCACCTTATATATAGATATACAAATTAATAGGGTATCACAAGCCTTTTTTGGCTTCAATACGGCCAGATTTTATTGCTTCCTTCAGTGCCTGATAATCGCGTTCCGTCTGTTCGGCATAAGCCATAGCAAAATTAGTTATAGCCTCACAAAAAGCATCACTTTTGCCAATATATCCCGAAACACAGGCTGCATCCCCTGTTCTGGCATGAGCTCGAGCCAGACACAAGCTGCACACCTTGAGATAGGTTTCTAATCCAGCTTTGTCCAGGGAATCCAAGTCAAAGGTTCCTTTCATGTCTTTAAACTGCCGCCAATAATATTGTATTCCGGTCATCTGATCCTCTATTCCTGCCAGAAAGATGTCGCTGGCTGCCTGCATTAGCTTCTGTCCAACCACCACGCGTTGAGCTTGGTTGGTATAGTCTTTCTTTGCAACATAGGGTTCCAAGACAGACGGCCCAGCCTCTTTTAGTTGCAATATCAGTGCATCATCTTTTGTAGGTCCTTCGAGAAGAAGGATCAGACAGCGCATACCAACGCTACCAATGCCTATAATCCGCAAGGCTCCACTAGAGACCCGAAAGTGTGACATTAGCTGGCGCTTTTCTTCTGGAAGGCTGGCTATGTATTCTTTGAACAGCTTTTCAGCATCCAGTTCTGTAATCCATCCTTCTTGTTCCTCTGGTACTCTCTCACTTAAACGTACCAGAAGTGGAGGATCATTGCGAATACGTCGCCTTCCACCGACTATCTCAGTGAATTTTCCCATTGTATGCTCTTGCGTACTATATAGTGCCTTTTTAACCACTTTTTGGGCGCTTTTTTTGTCTTTTCGGGAGGATCTCTTAAAGGCCTCCAGAACTTCATCCACCGCTACGTCGTAATACCACACATCCAAAAAGGGAGCCAGGGAGAAATTTACTATTGCTTCCTGATAACATCTGTTAACGACCATAGCTAGCTTCCGATTTACCTCGTTACCAAACCCCTTTTCCCTTCCCGTTAGCACCGCACTGGTAGCTAGGCGTTTGAGATCCCATTCCCAGGGACCAGGATAGGTCTCATCGAAATCGTTAATATCGAAAACCAATTTGCGCTCTGGCGTAGCAAAGACGCCGAAGTTTACCAGATGTGCATCACCACATAGTTGTGTCTGCAGACCTATAACTGGTGTTGTAGCTAGGTCGGCAGTCATTACTACAGCTGCACCTCGCATGAAGGCAAAGGGTGATTCCAGCATACGGCCATATTTAATGGGCAAAAGGTTTTTAAGATGGTTTTTGTCATGTTCCTGAAGCAGACTNNTGGATAGTACTCATCTTTTCTTTATCTAACATTTGTACAACTTCCTAAATCATTTAGCTGACTATTTTCTTGTTCTTATTTGGCAGTGACATACATTATAACGCATAAATTCGCTTCTTCCTTCTGTTTGATACATTGCCTAATCGATAGGGATAGTGAGAATTCACAATTAAATAGTAACACAAAAATCACAATGATTATGAGATATTAAAGAGAACATAGAATGACATCGATTTTCAACCAATATTATCATTGAGATAGCAATTGATTTGTTACTTTTTTGAATTAACAAAATATTTAGTTTAATGAAATTAAATTTTTATTGCTTTGAATGATTTTGGTAAAGATTGAGAGAATATAATAAAATACAAAATCTTGTTTTCCGACTTTTGACAACTTTACTTCTTTCATAGATTTACCAATTCCTTATTCTGTTTTTAATTGAATACAATTTGACTTAGATTCTTACTCTATAAATAATTATTTGAGGATAATCAATTATTATCCCCTTAGTTTTGTTAAATTAATTATACAAAAAATCGTTTCTGAATAAAACTTACTTTACTATAAAATATTTTAAAGCAAAAAAATACTTTTATATTAATTATGTTCTTATTATTTTCGGAGATCCTCACAAATTTAACATTATGCTTTTTCTAAAGAAGCAACATAGATTAATTNNAAGCTCTTTGCTATTTTAGGTTGAGAACCATATTTTCATTTTCTAAATGAATGTGCAATATACATAATCTTCCAAAAAAATTATTGTGGCAAAATCAAGTTTCTATTCGAGATCAATCTCTTTGGCGTGGTAATCTTTCAACTGGATAATTATTTTCAATCCACACAAAATAGCGAAGAACCAGATTTTTGCCTATATCTTTGCAAATCGGATCTTCCATAGATTATGGGAAAATACACTTTTCCAT
This sequence comes from Methanosarcina sp., assembly GCA_003157235.1. GTDB lineage: Archaea > Halobacteriota > Methanosarcinia > Methanosarcinales > Methanosarcinaceae > Methanosarcina. Next base: position 1,943 of record PMJC01000102.1, on the reverse strand, counting down.
CGATTTTATATCTGTAAATGTAAAAAGAGTATTAATAAACATAATAAAATTTAAATCGTTTACTTGCGATCTATTTTTAATTTATACAGTGTAACTAAAGTTCTATAATTTCCAATTGATTCTCTACTTCTTTGCTACAAAAAATAGGATTTTATCTTTTTTATGAATGCATAGATTTTATAGCAAAAACTGTGTATGAATCCTGATGAAAATCT
>PMJC01000102.1:0-1677 GCA_003157235.1 Methanosarcina sp. | reverse complement strand
CTACCGACAAAATCTTTGACGACTTTCTGGCCTATGATTTGATACCTGAGGAAAACAGAGCACTAATTGAACAACATTTGATTGAATATTATTTGAGTGAAGAATCAAGTAATTCTGAGCATGCCACATCACTCTCCGACCAGATTACTACATCGATGCACTTTATGAAAGCAATTAATATTGTTATCAGTCGTGCTCGATACATTGAAGATACTTTGGAGGAAGCTGTCAGGCAAGGAGTGAAGCAGTATGTAATTCTTGGGGCAGGAATGGATACATTTGCGTTTAGGCGCCCGGAAATGTTGGAAAAGTTGAAAGTATTTGAATTTGATCACCCAGCTACACAAAAATTTAAGCTTCATAGACTTGCTGAGTTGGAATGGAAACATCCAGCAAAATTACATTTTATCCCTATAGATTTCACAAAGGAAAGCCTGGTGACAATACTAACTCGTTCATCATCTTATGACCCAAATGTTAAAAGCTTCTTTAGCTGGCTTGGTGTCACTCCGTATTTGACCCAAGAAGAGGGATGTGCAACACTCCGTTCCATCGCTGAGGTTACCTCTGCTAACAGTACTATCGCTTTCGATTATTTAGATACCGATGCATTTATCCCTGAGAAATCGTCTCCACAAATGTCAGAGCAATTTAAGTATTTGAGTAAAATAGATGAACCAATAAAAAACAGCGGCTTCAATCCATCAAACTTGGCCGAAGAACTCGCAAATTTGGGATTTAGTCTCCAAGAGAATTTGAGCCCAACAGACATTGAAGAACATTATTTCAAAGGACGCATGGATGGATATCACATAGATGAGCATGAGCACTTTGCATGTTCAGTTGTCGAATAATCGTAATTATTCAATCTAGCAAAAACAACAATAAAATATTGATTGTGTAGTTAGTGAGATAATCAAACAGATGCTTTTAAAGTTGATTTCTTTCTGATATTTTCTATTTATGCTTGTGGTTTATTAGCTCTAGATGTTTCATGAGCTCCATGAGTCAGAGATCAACAATGTTTTCTTATTGCTGATGACATTTAGGAAATTCATAGATTTTATTACAAAAACTATGCACTTATGGAAACTTGCTCTATTCATATTTGTATGATTATAATAAAATTCAATACGATTTTTCAAAAAGGGGAGGTGAAAGATCATATCTCTTATAATTCATGGGATCAGGACCACGGAATGTTAATAATATTTAATTTAACTTAGTGCTATTTAGAATATATTCAATAAATATATAATGGATTAAATCTAATCATAATTGATAGGTATTCCAGTACCTTGCAGTAGACTTCCCGGCAGGCTGCAGGCATCTCTTCACCTGCAGCTAACAAGATCAACTTTTTGACACATAAGATCAGCTGTATCACATTAACCAATAAATAGAAAAGAGCTAGTCTCAAGCAAGACCCTTATTTTGTTAAAAAGTCAAAAAGTTGCTATATAATTTAATTCTGTAAAAAATAAATTAAATTTAATAAACAATGATTATTCTGTGAGTAGTTTTATTTATAGTTTTATTGAAGTATTATTTATAGTTTTATTGAAGTATTATCCATATCAATAGTGAAAGTAGCGCCAGTAACAGTATTATTGTAGATGGTAATACAAGTTCTAGCGCCAACTTCTAAATTTTACCATACTATTTCAAATCCGTTAT
>PMJC01000195.1 GCA_003157235.1 Methanosarcina sp. | reverse complement strand
GGGGCCATGTGTTGTTATAGCCGTAAGGATAATTGAGGTAAGAATCGAAATTAAGAGTATGTGGGAAATTGTATGCTGTATAAAGAATGCGTCGCATATGATAAAATTGATCATATCCTCTGAAAGTTATACCTCCGTTTGCAGTAATTGAGGCATAAGAGAGCATGCGTATGAGAAAAGCAACTAAGACAACTGCTGTAAGAGTAATTATTCTAAGTTTTGAACCATTGTGGGATCCTTCTGCAACCGAATATTTTATACCTTTATTCATTGCAACCATCTCGTTTGATTTTATAATACTGTAATCTCAAATTTGTTTTGATATTTATAGTTATCCTATTTATAGTATTTTCAATTTGTGATAGTTCCGAATGATTACTTTTATTCGTGTACAATTTTTCCTAAAAAGTTGACAATAAAAAATTTTATCCATTTAGCTTAATCCCAGAGATTTTTTAACATCTTCAGGATCGCAAGAATTCATTATTATTTACTGCGTTCTGAGACTGCAATATATCAAAAACCCAGAAAGATAATAAAAAGTCTCTGACTCTGAATTTTTACGATTAAAAGTCATAATGACCTCTACAAGATCAGTTTTACTTGCTCTTCCGGACTTTTATAATTTTAAGATAAATTTGAGTATACTTATTTCTATTTTTCAAACTACAATAAGTATAAAGCCTTCAATTTTATCATTAAGTACCTGAGAATATCTTCTTCATGTACTTTCTCCTTCCTCTTATCCCACAGTTGCTATTACTTAACCAATTAGTACACATTTATCAACAGAATAGATTTCAGTCTCAACAATTTTCCTTTCTTGAATTTAGCCTTTTTTATATCTGCTTTATCTTTGTATATCTATAATTTGTAACAAGATGCCATATTATTGTAGCAATTTTACTTGCCAGGTCAATAATTGACTTTAAAGGTTCAATTGATTTCTTATTCCAGTTAAAAAAAATCTTTTAATTTGCTATCTTTTTTCTTGTTGCTGCCTGAGCAATCTACTTTAGAGTCCAACTTGTTACCTTTTGATACTCTTATTGTGATTCTCCAGTTGTAGAATTTATCCGCAAGAGAATATACATTCGAAACTACCCTGAACCATGAAGAAAGCTTACATCCTAAAAAAAACAGTGAAATTGCCTATTTCAGCAATTAGAAGTGCTTCAACAATTTTCCTAATATACTGAACAGGCACTAAAATTTTCATCTAACTTTTATGCTTTCAATAAGCATAGTTGAAAAATCACCTCTCCAGATTTTTGATTTCATCGTTAAGATATTTTATAAGATTTAGACATGTCGGAAGCCTAAATACAGCGCTTGATATCATTTTCTATCCAAAATTTATCTTATCTGATAATTTTTTACGAACATTTGGAGAAGATTTTTCTATGATTTGGTCAACTGTCTTCCAGGAAGAGATTCCTGATTGAATCACGATACAGTTTCTGCAAAAAAATATCAATCAATACATCACTTAAATGTAGCATCTGAGACGAAGAAAATAGCATGAGCTTTATTTATGATATCTGTTCTTTTTTGTAGAAATTTTAACTAAAGTAAACATAAGAAACAAAGATATTAAGGTAAAAATTATCTAAACAATTCCCATTTAGGTGAAATGAATTGTTACACCTGCAAAAATGAGTTTAATTTTGCAACAGAAAGTCACTTACCTTGCTCTATTTCATTTCCATTTTCTTTTTCCTTATTTTTTAAATATATCCTCTTTTCGTAATAACTCAGAGGATGTTTGATTTTTTTACATAATCTATCTTTCCCAATGCAATTGCCATAGGTTCTCATGGTATCACAGGCAGGTGGCTTATATTTATTACCTGTAGAGCCTGAAATGTGCTCTATCTGGTAAAGGGTTTTTTCCGTGCCAAAATCAGGAGAGATATTGAAAAGATTGAGAATTTCATCTACTGACATTCCAACGCTGAGCAGGAAAGATGTCATGGCAAAGCGCATCGAATGTGCAAGATTCACCCCGCTCTTTACGTTTGCAATGGCATGGAAAATACATGGGGGGAAAAACTCTGGCTCAACAATCCCAAAATCCGTCGCCCAAAATTTTTTCTTTTGGATCTCGAACTGATCCTTTATCTCGGCAACATACGGGGCACAGAAATTAGAAACTTCTTCCGGGATCTCAGGAATAGGTAAGAAATGATCGATCCGCTCTCTGATTGCTTCTTCAAGGAGCCTAGCAAATTCTTCTTTGGTAATACTTACTTTTCCAGCTCTGAAAGTGCGATTTGTAAGTTTCCAGGCGGGATCTTTAAGGGAGTTTGAAAAGTGAATATAATCCGTAAAATGCATGATGAAATAAGTATCTTTGAATTCTACTGAAATTCTAAAATCTTCTCCGAACTCAAGCAAAAAAGTCGGATTTTCATTTTTGAGAATATTATAGGCAGCTTTAGCTTCTGCCAAAGCATAGCGACGGGTGAAAAGTGAATCATTCACGCATGCAACCAGCATCCTTGCAAAAGGATATGACAGGAGCTCAGAGAGAGCCTGGGCTTCCCCAAATAAATGAGATTTCTTGATTTCCCCTTCCAGAGCCTCTTTTACTCTTTCAATTCCCCGGACCCTTGCGGTCCGGAAAGCACGGGAATTAAGCAGACTATCCAAAGAAATACCTAAATTTTCAACATGGGTCGATGCTTCTGAAATAAAAGGATAATATGCAAATTTATCTACCTGCATACTATTAATCCGATTCGATTCTTGGAGCCAGGAAGTAAGAAATTTTTCCTGCGCCATTTGCAATTTCAAAATCTATAAGGATAGGAAAATCTTTTCCAAGAGAGAGGGTAACCTCATTGACCTTGTTTGTAGGTTTGACTATATCTATCAGATAGTCCAAGGAAAAGAGAGAACAGACCTCACCTGCCTTCAAGTCAATTAACTGGTCTCTACCCATCTCCAGGCGAACTTGGTCAGTATCACCTCTTGCTTCCATATAAAAAGTATCATCAGAAACTCCCATGAGCATATGGTCGCTTATTTTTTCTGCGGCTTTCACCGCACGCCTGAGATCTGCACCGTTCAGAACAACTTTTACAGGCAATTCGAGCTGAGGAACTCTTGGTTCTGCACGAATTGTAGAAGGATCGAGAAGAGAAAGGGTATAAGACAGCCCTCCAACATTAATCAGGAGCTTATGATTTTCCTCTTCGAGTTCCATCCGAATTGTGTCGCTCTTATCCGTAATCCCTAGCAGATCCGTAATCTTGTTCAGGTCAATTCCGATTTCACACTCATCAGCGCTATATTCATCGAAAGCTGATGATCCAAGCTCAAAGATCCCCATTGCAACGTTGGCAGGATCAACGGCTTTTACTGAAATCCCTTCCGGTTTTATTCTGAATCTGACCTCATCTACAATTACAGCCAGTGAGGCAATCGCGTCTTTCAGAAGCTCTGCATTAATTGCTGCCTTGAACATGATTCTTCTCCGTTAAAT
>PMJC01000109.1:2925-4321 GCA_003157235.1 Methanosarcina sp. | reverse complement strand
TAAACCTCTGATTTTCACGAGTCACCTTATCTCTTATTTATATTATGGAATATAATTTAGGATTTTATCGAAATCATCTATATTCTATGCTATGGTCATATTGGGAAATCGATACCATTCTTGTGGACTTCTTGGAAAGTATGATAGTGGTGAAAACATCATATTTAACTTCAACAATTAATTCTTTTAAGGAATTAGTGTTCTTCGTTGGTATCCATTTTTCTTTAAACAAAAGAATGATTTTGTGATTTTATGTTTGCACCTAATGCAATAATTACTCCAAATTTTTGCTTTTTAATACACTCAAAATTCTGCAGCAAACGAAAAAAAACAATAAATCGTGCACATTTATTGACAAAAAACCAAAAATACTTTATAATATGACTACATAAACCTGGATGTCAATTCTTTGTCTGGAATATATTAATCCATCTATTGTCGAATTTCTGAATTGACTTGGCTAAAAGCCGTGATTACTAAAAGAGATGGAAGTGACCAGAAGGAGTAATTTCCTATGGTTAGTAACAGATTTTGAGTAGTAAAAAGTCAAAGCTCTCATACACAGCCATCTCCAATAACGAGGTTTTAGAAAGTAATTGGAGAGTGTCAGCTATGTGTACAATGTTTCCGCCTATATATGTCTCAGAGAACAGAATTGGATAGGTTTAAAAAAATATTACGCAGACGTAATATCGATTGTTGTATAACCGTATAGATCCGAACTAATTAGATATTTAGTACAGATCGATCTAATTGGATATTTCGGAAATGAAACTATTACGAGTACGTAATATGGAATTTTGAGAAAGATCTGGGAAAAAAGATGTAAATTTCCCATAACCTACATTCTGCATATGTGCACAAATATTGGGTCTGTTTGCCTATTTGCTCACTATTTATTCGTTGAAAATTAGATTATTTTTTAAGCCATTGCCATATTGAGAAAATATATGCTATTCTTGTGTACATCTGCGTAACGTAGGCTATGAAGTTTTGATTACGCTTAAATCCCTATAAACATAGAACCAAAAGCTAAATGATGCTGAAAGGGAAACTAGGAATTCTGTTCCTGAAAAATACCTTATTTTAATAAACTTATCAGCTTTTGGAAAAAAAGATACAAAAATCCTGAATTTTTGTAGTTTACTCAAGTTCTAAAAATCCAACCCAAAGGTGATACGATGCTAAAAAGACAGCTAGGAAACTCACTCCTAGTAACTTGCCTTATTTTAACAACCGTACCAGCTGCATTAGGCGGCCATAACACTCAAATTATAACGGTTTCAGGAGATGGAAGCGGAAATTTTATTTGTGATGGAAAAGACGATCAAGTACAGATTAACAAAGCACTTGATTATGCAGCTAATAACCCAGGTACAATTGTCCACCTTAAAGG
>PMJC01000109.1:0-2908 GCA_003157235.1 Methanosarcina sp. | reverse complement strand
AAAATTACAGACGAAAAAGCTATGATTATGATCAAAGATAATTATGCAACCAATATTATAATTAAAAACTTAATTATTGATGGTAGTCAATCAGACTATTATTCAAATATAAGGCTCGGAACCTCTTGTTACAACATGGCAACTTTGATAGGTTGTAATAAATTAACAATTCATGATGTTACATTCCAGAATGGGTGCAATGATGCCATTCTTATCAATAAATGTAGCGATGTAAAAATAGATAAAGTAGCTATACACAAATGTGGGCATGATGGCATAAGTGCCTATGATGTCACTGGTATTAAAGTTACAAACAGTAGATTTATCAATAGGACTAATTCATCCTGTCGATTCTATCAGGTTACCAATGGCGTGTTTGCGAATAATGAATGCACTACATCTGGCGGCGGATATGCAGGTTTAGAATTAGAGGGGACTGTTTCAAATACAGAAGTTTATGGCAACAATTTCCATGATTTAGCTGGCCCTGCGATAGCACATGTACATACGAACGAAAACAATGTAAATATTCATGATAATTCTACCTAGGACTTACACAATTTCCTGCTTTGCAGGAAATTATTTAATTTTGCATAACCCTAATTCAAATACATATTTTGATCGTGTCCATGAATTACTAAAAATCGTGGGCAAATAATTTTTCGACATTTTCTCAAAAATAACAAAAATATGTTTGCCTGCAGGATCAGATAGCCCGGCACGGATTCGAACCGAGGTTGCAGGATCCAGAGTCCCGCATGATTGACCACTACACTACCGGGCTTCATTGATTTTTCGCTATGTAGTGAATTTTATTCTCTCTGGAGTACACCATCTAAGGGAGAAATTTATATATATAGCTTTCTGTTGAGGTTTCTAGATATTGGAATTGAATCTCAATGAAAAATAGTATCCCTTCTTAGTATAAAATTTCTCCTCGCTGATTAAGAACCGCAGTCCACCACCAGCGAGCCATATCCATAAGATCCCTTGAAAACTGACCTGAAAGCCTGTATTCTTTATTTTTTATCGAGATGAGTCCTGCTCCGAGTAACTTGTTGCGCATTGCGTAAAATGAGGCGCGACTGATCTGCAGTTCTTCAATGAGAGACTGCCATTCTTCAGTCCGAATTGCTTCTCCTGCAGCTTGCCGCTCTTCAACAATTATCAAAAACTTCTGACCCCTAGCAGCGGTAGTTTCTTCCTGAAAAATACGTCGCATAAGGCTGTAATATGGATCCCTTGAATGACTTATGCGTGCATTGGCATCTGATCTTACTACGATAGTGGTTGCTGTTCTGGGTGCGTTTTTCACAAGTGACATTTTAATCAGGTGATTTTAGGTGGCGATAACTTCAGCAGATAATTCACTAAATAGACGTTTTAGATGAACTTACAATCTTCATAAGCAGATCCATATATTCTTCTCTCAGGAAGTAAACCATTGGGGTTTTATATGATTCTTTGTGTGCTCTCAAGATTCCGAGTTTCGAGTGAATGTACCCTACCATAGATGCAACCGTATTTCTCGAAACGCTATATTTACCACATAGCATTTCATGCAGTTCATCTATAGTTGTTGTTTTTACTTGGATGAAGAAGCATAGTATAGCTCTTCGATATCCACTATAATCTACTTCTAGAAATTTCTCTAATCTGGAATTAATTTTAGCTCGGATGGATACCATTAATTACCACCTTTACTGCATTAGTAAACTATGTCAGTTGTAGTTCTATATATAGATTTGTAAATTTATTCTCCCTGATGGAAATTAACTTGATTACTTTGTTTGAAAATAAAAAATTATATGATTTAGAAAGTTACTCTTTATACATCTCGATTCGTGACATGTAAAAGAGGATCAGCCTCAGAAAGTGAAGCAAGAACAAGGAGCTGCAGAGACAGAACCTGAAAAAAGGGTGATAGTTACATTTTGGATATGAACTTCCTAGCTTAATAAACAGGAATTATGAGCTGATCAGAAGATTCAAAACAACAACTACATCACTTAATGATCTTCAGTTAGATTTGTCCGAAAAAATGAAGTGATTCATATAGACAGAAGTTGCTTTGGCACAAAATCAAAAGGTATGATGCAANNAAAAAGGATGATAAGTCACACTTTTGGTATAAACTTCACAACATAATATAGAGTGATTATGAGCTCACAGAAGATTTAAAAAAACAACTACATCACTTCATGATTCGTATGTAGATTTATCTGAAAAAATGAAGTCATTTACAGGGTAAAGGATACTTTGAAGCAAAATCAAAAATTTATGATGAAACACTAAAAAACAGTAAAAGAACGTCCTTTGGAAATGGGTGATATATTAAAAACAAGATATTAACTCAAAAGATTTAAGGGGAACGAGTTTATGCAGTAACTAAACAGATATTCAAAGCAGGAAAAGTTCTTGTCATTTATTTTCAAAGATTTAATATGAAGATATTATGTACAGTTTTTTGGTATAATTAACATCTTTTGATGACATCGAAAATAAAAGGAGTATTTTAAGGATAGTAGAAGCTATCTTTAAAACCAAAGAATAATGAATTCGAAAAATAAATAGCGGGCCAAATACAGAAATTAGAGATAAATATTTGGACATGATTCATTCGAAGAAAAAAAATTATAGGAAAATTGGATCATCTATAATTTTTTTCAATAAGGAAAAAGTCATCTAGGCATGATTTAAGCCAATATCCATAGCTTGCTGTAGGAATTGAATTCCCCTGAAAAATGTTATGAACTGATTAATTTATATTTGAAGCTGCCTTTGAACTATAAAATGGAAACATGGAATACAAGTAATTGTGCTTTTAAAACTGGATATAACTTTTTTAATATTAAGGATCGGAAAAAATTTTCCCAGACAATGATATAATCAATTATTTCAAATTTAT
>PMJC01000190.1 GCA_003157235.1 Methanosarcina sp. | reverse complement strand
CCTGCTGATTACAATCTCATTTTGCTTGTGGTCATTTATTGAAGTTCCATTTATTCGTTTTGATTCAAGCACCTTCTCAGCCATATTGACTCTTCTATCAATAAGGGAAAGGATATCCATATCAATCTCTTCGATTTTTTCACGGACTGCTTCAAGTTCTGTCAAGAGAGTCACTCCCTTCATAAGGATATTGCAGCCCTGTTATTTATAGTGGTCTCTATGATCCTTCCTTCCATTCCACAGCTTTCCCAGGCAGATTTCAGCTCTTTTGCCTGCTCATTCTTCACGAGTGCTACATATGAAGGACCGGTCCCAGATAGGCTCACTCCTTTTACTCCACATTCGAGAGCTTTTAGCATGTATTCCATATCGAAACCAAGAGCCCCACAGTAAAGGAAACCATTAAGTGTCATGGCTCGTTCGTACTCACCTTTCAGGGCAAGATCATATGCAATTTCTACATATGGAGCGATCAATTTAGAACGTTTGATATCAGTATCTATACTGAAAGCCTTCCTGTCAGGTGCAAATATAAAAACCTTAGATTCAATTTCTTCGCGTCTGATTAGCTCCATTTTTCGGTTGTCAGTCACCACAATTCCTCCAAGGAAAGAAGCACAGGCATCATCAAAGGCTCCTGTTACTGTAACTCCTACTTCTCTTGCAGCTCTTACCCCAAGTTTCACAATCTCAAGGGGAGATAGAGTCTTGCCAATGGCACGTAAAGTTGCAAGGATGGAAGCGTTTGCTGCAGCACTACTACTTTTGAGCCCGCCTGCAAGAGGGACTTCACTTCTTGTTCTTACCGTACCACCTAACTCAAGCCCAAACTTTTCGAGGACCAGCTCAACGCAGAGCTCTATGAGGCGAACATCTCCATCAGGTATCTCTTCAATAGATCCTGAAATCCCGATTTCACTTTCGGAAAGTCTAACCTCTGCAAATGTTTTCAAATTAATCCCGAATGCTGCACCTTTCCAGGTAGCTATGGCGTTTATTATCGTTCCTGCCCCGAATGCACAGGCATGCCCTTTGAATGTCATCAAGTTCAAAATGCACTGCTCTTTAATATTTTTTGCGACTCTTTTTTAGAGCATATATAACCGACATAATAAATAATGCAAAATTTTATGTTTAAAACCTGATTTTCAAAAATTTCATCAAAATATAATTTAATAAATAAGATTTTTGAATGATTTAATTGGCTTTAACATTTCCAGCTAACTCCATAACAATATTTATTATTATTATTATTATTACGATAGTGTATAGCTAGAAGAAAAAATTCAAGTTGCTTTGGCGCGAGCAAACATTACTGCAAGCAACGATATATTCGCTTCACTGCTTTGGATATAAGTAATTATTCAAAGTCAAATACTTTCATTTGCTTATGAGATTCATTTTCTACCGAATTCCCCTGATTTTCAACACAGTTTTTAGTTGCATTGAAAAATATACCATCACCCACACTTCCAATGTAACTTCCGTCAATCTACATTTCACTAACTTATGACTGTTCTTTAATGTTTTAGTATTATTTAAACAATTTTTCATGCTGTGATACTTTTCTTAATCTGCATCACTTTGAAGGAAAATATTTTTTTCGGAGTCAACGCAAAAATTAATAAGATTAACTTCAGTACCGATTCCATCAAACTCAACGCAGTAACTTTTACCCATTTCAAAGTAGATATATTTAAATAGTTGATGATGTCGTTGCTTAAAAAAAACTAATACACTACTTCATACAAAAAAACTATGAAATCTCTTATTTTATCGCACAATAGTCTACATGAAGTAGTTCCATTTTATAGCACAAATATACCTGAAAAATATAACCCACTCAATAATAATGGTTTTCGGTGAAATTTCCATCCCCACAAATTGCTGCAGGATACTCAATTGAAATAACGACGTTATATTCAGAAATCGCAGAGGAATCCAAAAGCAAAGTCTTAATCTTGCAAATCAAGGATATTTACTAAAAGCAGACTCAAAGATTGAGGAGAAACCTAGCAGATGACCTAAAACATACCCCATACATTAGAGTTGTGTGATTGCATTCAATTTTATTTCAGTCGTGTTCATGAGTCACTTAATAATTTTTAAAAAAGAGCAAGTATCAGAAAACTTTTTTTTGCCAGACCAAGATTCGCGCCAATAAGAGATTCCTGATAAGCATCACAATATTCCTTCAAGATCTGCTGAAATCAGCTGTATTGGAAGTCTTTTCTACATTCTTGTTTTGAGCAATGATCCAGCTGATCTTTTTAGTATTGAGCTTCACAACATAAGGTGAATTAAACCTAGTATAGTTAATGTGAAATGTTTTTCTATATATATACTAACTTTCTCTAATATAACGCTATACTAAATTTAGAAGAACTTTGGCCTTGCAGAAAGATACTTTGCAAGTGACAGTTTCCTATAAGGTTTATCATTTATTTCTTCTCTAATCAACTCTTTAAGTTTTTCAGGAGTTATCTGTACCTTGTTTAGTTTATTATGCTCGGATTTGGCCCTAATGGTAACGTTAATAGTACTTTCTTCAATTTCTTTATCGCCAACTACCACTAAATAAGGTATCCATTCCCTACTTGCCTCCCTGACTTTTTTTCCAATGGACATGTCACGGTCATCAATATCAACCCTACAGTCAAGCTTTTTTGAAACTTCTTCGGCAAAAGGTAGGTGCTTTTCCGAAATCGGCATTATTCGAACCTGGGTTGG